>NZ_CDRRQK010000018.1:0-61428 GCF_977044405.1 Dorea sp. | reverse complement strand
AACAGGCGAGTTTGGGTTTGCTTTCTGTTGCTTTTAGGGAATTCAGGCTCTCTTACTACTTCTTGCTTCATGGAGTCGCGGACCAGATCTTATACCAAGGCATACGCAAGGACCGGGAATCCAACCCCAAATTAATGTATTAAACAGCAAATTACTTACTTCGCATAAAGTATTTTCTGCACCTCTTCTGTCTTAAGATTCTCTTTCGTCACCCAGGTATACCCCGTATTAACTACCGCTTCATTTCCCATATCAAGGGATGCTCTGGCTGCAGCGATTACGGTTGCATAGCCCATTCCGAATGGATTCTGTACGATCAGTCCGTCTACTTTTCCATCCTGCAGATCCTTGATCTCATCGGCGTTAGCATCAAACCCTACGACTTTTACCTTTTTTTCCATCTTATTTCTTTCCAGACCATCTACTGCCAGTTTTACTGCATCACCGTTGGCAGCGAAGCATCCTGTAATATTCGGGTGTTTTGCCAGAATATAGTCTACTACTTGGTCTTCTGTAATGCTATCCGCTGTTACAGCATTTTCTTCTGTCAGTACTCCATCCGGAAGTTCACTATCTGCCGGGCGGTAGGTTCCTGCATTGATCTCATCGGCAATGGTCTTCTGCATGGTGGTAAGTTCATCCATATGATACACATTCACTACTGAGATATTCGGATGCTTGGCTGTCAGTTCATCTGTCACAGCTTTTTCTCTGGCAAGTGCTGCCTGTGATTTGGAATCCTGTATGAATAATGCTATTTCTCCGGTATCTCCCATGGCTTCTGCAAGTTTTTCTGCAGCTTCTTTTCCTGCCGCCTCATTATCTGTTGACACATCTGCGGCTACGCCTTGATAATCAGATCCAGAATCAAATGTAACTACCGGAATCTCACTGTCTGTTGCAAGGTCAAACTGTACCTGGCAGGCCTGTAAATCTACAATAGAGATCCCTATTGCCGCCGGATATCTGTCCAGTTCTTCATCCAGCAGATTTACCTGGTCATCTACATTATCTGCATTATCCGGCGCATTGTATGTGACCTTTACTTTATCTTTTCCCGTGTAACCAAGTGCTGTATTGATATCTTCTGCAGCCTGTGCCACACCTTTTTTTACTTCTTCCCAGTACTGGGTGCCGTTCGCTTTTCCTATAATGGAAATGTAATCTCCTTTATCCAGCTTTAATCCATCCACATTATTATAGGCTGCCGGGCTGATCAGGTCTAATTTTCCCTGATATGATTTTTCTTCTGTCTTTGTTGTACCTTTTTGTGCTTCAATCTTCTTTTCTTCATCTGTTGCCTCAGGCGCTTGCTGACATCCACATACGAGCAGTGCTGTTCCAAGCAGCATGGCAATGATCCTGTTTCTCTTCATTTTTCCTCTTCTCCTGATATCTATTTTATTCTTTACAATTCTTCTTTGGTTATACCACCAAAGCTTGTGATTCTTTAAAATAAATGTTCCGCTTTTATCAGCAACATATACTATACACCAAAACCGTGAAAATTTGTTGAAGATTTTCTTAATTTTGTGATAGTTCTTTCTAACACGAGTTAGCTATAACTAAACATTTATGTATTTCTAAAAAAACATGCTTTTCCCTTGTTTATTCCATTTTTTTGTATTATTATAGGAGCAGAGACAACGAATTGGTTTTATGTCTAGAATTTTAAATCTCAAAAGGAGGGTACATACTATGGCACACGTAATTGGTGATGAATGTGTAAGCTGCGGATCTTGCGAAGCTGAATGTCCAGTAGGAGCTATCTCTCAGGGAGCAGAGCATTATGAAATCGATGCTGACTCTTGTGTAGATTGTGGAGCTTGTGCTGCTCAGTGTCCAGTAGGAGCAATTTCTGAAGGCTAATTATTTCAGAATGAATAATAAGATAAAAAATACACGGTACTTTTTGTACTGTGTATTTTTTTATACCTTAATATGCAAGAGAAGTTACAGATAGTATATACTTTTTATTCCTTCCTAAATGCAGTCTCTAAAATCAATTCCAACGCATTTATTTCTATATTTTTCTTTCCCCTCGACCTCTTCTGACGGATTCTGTAGTTTCTCCATGCTATGATACTCTTACCCGCGAGGGACAAGTATGTCTCCAGGAACCCATCTTTCTTACGTGGGCATCTGCCCCACATCCACTTTCAAATACACAGATCACAGATGTATCTGACTTTTAAGATCAAGATGTATCCTGGTGACAGGTAAGGAGGTATTCTTACATGAGCAATCAGACAAACACGCTGGAACAGATCAGACGCGAGACCCGGGATGATGCCAGACTCTACTGCTGCATCAAAGAGCTCTACGAACAGGGCGTCCCGATCTCTGATCTGAAGGCACTACTTCCGGATATCAGACGCACCAAAGAACAGCTCCAGATCAAACGGATGCTGGAAAATAATAACGAAGTTCTTATGTCCATGATCAGCCAGGAGATGGCGTTTCTTCTGGACGCCAAAGAACGTCAGGAAGAGCTGGAATTTAAAAAACTGGACCAGCTGATCCGCCAGCAGCAATCCTACCGGAAAGCTGCAGCCGGGGCCGGTCCAGTCAAAAGACTAAAACGATTCTTCCTGCCTGCTTAGGTTGGCGAACTTTGTATACTCGCCAAGCCATGCCAGATTAACGGTCCCTACCGGACCGTTTCTTTGTTTTGCAATGATAATTTCTGCCTGTTTTTTGAATTCTGAATCTTTATTATAGTATTCATCTCGGTAAATGAACATAACCACGTCCGCATCCTGCTCGATCGCTCCTGATTCACGGAGATCTGAAAGCATCGGTCTTTTATCCGGACGGCTCTCTACCGCACGGCTAAGCTGTGAAAGGGATACAACCGGAACGTTCAGCTCTCTGGCAAGTCCTTTTAACTGACGGGAAATATCTGAGACTTCCTGCTGTCTGGATTCTGAGCTTTTTCCCACGCTTCCGGTCATCAACTGTAAGTAGTCGATGATGATGATATCCAGTCCATGTTCCAGCTTATATTTTCTACATTTTGACCGGAGCTCTGAGATAGAGATACCCGGAGTGTCATCGATGATCAGCTTGGACTGTCCGATGATGCCGGCTCCTTCAATCAGTTTTTCCCAGTCGGAATCTTTCATATTACCGGTTCTAAGTGACTGTGCATCTACCTGTGATTCAAGTGAGAACAGTCGGTTTACCAGCTGTTCTTTTGACATCTCCAGACTGAAGATTGCTACCGCTTTATTCTTCTTAAATGCCATATACTGCGCAATGTTCAATACAAACGCCGTCTTACCCATAGACGGACGTGCCGCGATCAGGATGAAGTCTGACGGTTGCAGACCAGACAGCTTATAATCGAGATCGATAAATCCGGTTGGGATACCGGTTACCGTTCCCTTGTTCTTAGATGCCTTTTCGATACGGTCCAGTGCATTTAATACAACCTGTTTGATCGGTACATATTCGCCTGTTGTACGTCTCTGCAGTAACTGGAACATGGATTTTTCAGTCTGCTCCATGATGGATTCCAGCGGCTCTTTTCCGGCATAGCACATATTTTCAATCTCTTCGTTCAGCTTGATCATCTTGCGCATCATTGATTTGTCTGCCACGATCTGTGCATAATACTTCACATTGGCCGATGTTGGTACTGCCGTAACCAAATCTCTTACAAACTCAAGGCTTGCAATCTCTGCCGGGACATCCTTTTCTTTCAGACGTTCCTGCAAGGTGATCAGATCCACCGGTTTCCCTTCATTGAACAATTCGATCATCGAATCAAATATAACTCCGTAAGACGCCTGATAAAAATCATCACCACTGATGATTTCTCCTGCAGTGGTGATGGCATCTTTATCCATTAGCATGGCGCCTACCACAGACTGTTCTGCTTCGATGCTGTGTGGCATGACTCTTTTGATGAGTGCTTCTTCCACGCCTGAATTCCTCCTATGCTTCTTCTTTTACAACAACCTTCAAATCTGCTGTTACCTTTGGATGTAACTTAATCGGTACGGTATGTGTGCCAAGTGTTCTGATGGCTTCTTTTAACTGTACTTTCTTCTTATCTACAGTCAGGTTCATCTGTTTTTTTACTTCTTCTGCGATTTCTTTTGAAGATACAGAACCGAATGCTTTTCCGCCTTCGCCGATCTTGATCGCTACTTCAATCTTACCTGCTTCGATTTTCTTGCCAAGCTCCTGCGCATCCTCATACTGCTGCTGGGCGATCTTATCGTCATTGGCTTTCTTTAATTTCAGATCATTTAAGTTCTTTCCGTTGGCTTCTACACCTTTTTTCTTCTTTAAGATAAAATTTCTTGCGTATCCATCGCTTACATCTACAATCTCACCTTTTTTTCCAAGTGCCTTTACGTCTTCTGTTAAAATAACTTTCATTATAAGTCTCCTCCTTCTATCATCTCGTCAATCACCTGTTTTAAGCAGGCTACCGCTTCATCCATATCTGTATGGTTGAACTGAGCTCCGGATGCGTTCATATGACCGCCGCCACCCAGACGTTCCATGATGATCTGTACATTTACCTCATCAATCGAACGTGCACTGACATATATTCTTCCATTATATTCTGTTAGTACAAATGATGCTTTAATCTCACTGATATCGAGCAGTTCATTTGCCGCCTGTGCGCCTATGATCGTCGGACTTTCAATGTGAAGGTCCACACCTCTTGCAATGGCAAATTTGTCACGGTAAACTTCTGCACTGCTGATAATCTCCGCCTTTGCCTGATACGATTCCATATCGTCACGGAATAACTTTCTCACCATTGTAATGTCTGCGCCACACCGTCTTAAAAACGCTGCTGCTTCAAATGTACGCACACCCGTACTATTTACAAAGTTATTCGTATCGATCATGATTCCGGCATACAGACTGCTGGCCTCGATCTTTGGAATCTTAATCCCGTCTACAATATACTGCAGTACTTCGGATACCATCTCGCAGGCAGATGATGCATATGGCTCAATATATGATAACAATGCATTGTCGATATTATCACTGCTCTGTCTGTGATGGTCCAGGACGACGATCGTCTTTGTTGTCTTCAGAAGCTCTTCACATTCTGTCATCATCGGACGGTTCGTATCTACAACTACTACCATCGAGTTCTCATCTGCCATGTTCATAGCCTGGGAAGATGTAAGGAACAGATCATCCGGATAAGCCGGATCCTGTTCGAACAACTCATATAATGGTCTGAGAGAAGCAGATACTTCATTGATCACGATATATGCCCGTTTTTCCAAAGCTGATGCCGCACGGTAAATTCCAAGTGCTGCTCCGAATGCATCGACATCTGTCAGTTTATGTCCCATAACAAAGATCTTATCTTTTACAGTTATGAATTCTCTTAACGCTTCGGCTTTGACCCTTGCTTTTACACGGGTATTCTTAGCGGTCTGTTCCCGCTTACCACCATAATATGTTACGCCGTGGCAGTCTTTGATAACTGCCTGGTCACCGCCTCTTGCAAGTGCAAGATCAATTGCCACACGTGCATAGTTGTAACTCTGTGCATAAGAATCAGAGCTTAAACCAAGTCCTATACTCAGTGTTGCCGGGATTCCATTTCCTATATTCACATTTTTTACATCGTCTAACAGGGAGAATTTATCTTCTTCCAGCTGTTTGAAGTAAGATTTGCGGATAATGATAAAATATTTGTCATTTTCCAGTTTCTTTACAACACCATCTACTTTCGCAATGTACTGGTTGATCTTACGGTCTACCAGTGCCATCAAAAGCGACTGTCTTACTTCTTCCACGCTGTCAATTACTTCATCATAGTTGTCGATATAGACAAGCCCCGCTACCATCCGCTGTTCTTCGTTCTCCTGAATGATGCGGTTCAGTTCTGTTACATCCTGAAGATAAACTGCTATGAAATATTCTTTTTCCTTCGGGAGTTCCATCAGTTTTTCTGTGTCACTGAATCCTTCCACTAACACTCTGCGTAACTCTGCTTTATATTCTCTGTCTTTATAATATACTTCCATCTCAACCTTCTGCTGGTCTTCTTTCGGAAATATGCTTCGGTTCAATTCTGGAATATACTTGCTGATGTAAGCTTCTCCCTTTGGTTTCCCGCCCAGAATTGCTTCAAATTCGTTATTCATCCAGATTGCCTTACCGTCATCTAACAGGATGGCGTACGGGATAGATAGTTCCCGCAGTAAGGTATTCTGAACGATACCGTACTGTGCAGCGAATTCTACCAGATCCTTCATAATGATGTTCTTGCTGTAAAAATACAGTCCGCCCACCATGACGATGTATACGACCACGAATACGGCCATCAGGATTCCGGCTTTGTGATCCAGCTTGTAGACCCATAAGTCCATGGCTATAAGGAGCAGGGACATGATTGCCGGCCATTGGATGTAGAGTTTTAGCTGGCCTTTTAGCTGCACGTTTCCTTTTTCGTTTTTGTTTTCCATGATTCTCGCCTCTTATTGTGTGAGGAGCTGTGTGGTTTCCCGGGCGTGCGGGCGCTTCGCTGCGCACTTACGTCTTTTTTGCCGGTAGGGATGGGTTTGGGTCCCCGGGCGTGCGGGCGCTTCGCTGCGCACTTACGTCTTTTTTGCCGGTAGGGATGGGTGCTTCTCACTACTTCCGCGGTGCCGATCGGTAAAAACTTTGTTTTTACCGATCACGTGCTGTCGCACTATGTCTGAAAAGTTTGGCAGTCTTTTCTGCAAGCAGAAAGCCTGCCAATTTTTTCAGACGCACCGCTCTTTGCATACGTGGACATTATACCATTTTCCCTCGCAAAAAGAAAGATAGGAAATATGTCACGCTTTTTGCCATATTTCCTATCTTTTCTTGATTTATTTTACTTAGTTATGTACCGTCCTATGCCTCGTATCCGTTTGGATTCTGTGACTGCCATCTCCATGTATCTGCGCACATTTCGTCCAGTCCTTTTTCGGCTTTCCAGCCAAGGACTTTGGCGGCTTTTGCCGGGTCTGCGTAGCACATTGCGATGTCTCCGGCTCTTCTTGGTTTGATCTCGTATGGAATCTCTTTTCCGCATGCTTTTCCGAATGCTTTTACCATATCAAGTACAGAGTATCCTACACCTGTTCCAAGGTTGATCACATCAAGTCCCGGATTGCTGAAGATGTAGTTGATTGCTTTTACATGTCCTTTTGCAAGGTCTACTACGTGGATGTAATCGCGGACTCCTGTTCCGTCCGGTGTGTCGTAATCGTCACCGAATACGCCCAGTTTTTCCAGTTTTCCTACCGCTACCTGTGAAATGTATGGCATCAGGTTGTTCGGGATTCCCTTTGGATCTTCTCCGATACGTCCGCTTTCGTGAGCTCCTACCGGGTTAAAATAACGAAGCAGGATCACGTTCATATCCGGATTTGCCTTCTGCACATCTGTCATGATCTGTTCCATCATTGACTTTGTCCAGCCATATGGATTCGTACACTGTCCCTTCGGGCAGCTTTCTGTGATCGGCATTTCTTCCGGACTTCCGTATACGGTTGCAGATGAACTGAATACGATATTCTTAACACCTGTCTGTTTCATAACATCCATAAGTGTCAGTGTTCCTGTTATATTATTACGGTAGTACTCTAATGGCTTCTGTACGGATTCTCCAACTGCTTTGAGTGCTGCACAGTGGATGACTGCGTCTACACCCTCTTTTTCTAACATTTCCTTTAAAGCAGCCTCGTCCATTACATCTCCTTCATAAAATGTAATGTGCTTACCTGTAAGCTCTTCTACTCTTTTTAAAGATTCTTTTGATGAATTACAAAGGTTGTCATATACAACAACTTCATATCCTTCATTCAAAAGCTCCAGTGCTGTGTGACTTCCGATATATCCGGCGCCTCCAGTAATCAATATTTTCTTTGCCATGACAGTACCTCCTAGTTGTCACTATACTTTTTGACGATTTCGTTCATAGTATACCACTTTTCTTCCATGTCTTCAACAAGCTTGAACTGTGTGCGGCATCTGTCGAGGTTATGTCCTTCTCTGTGGATCTTAAAATACTTATCTCCCTGCAGATAATCTGTAAGGAAACGCATACCACACTCGAATGTCATCGTCTTTGCTCCCATCGGCATCAGTTCGATCTCTTTTTTCGTGAGTTTACCATTGCATCCTTTTAAAAATCCCTTGGTATATAATTCAAATAATTCCATGCTGCATGATACTTTCGAAAGATCTGTCTCATCTTCCAGTGCTGTACTCGCACCGAACCGGATAGAATCTCCAAAGTCATTCATTGCAAGACCAGGCATTACCGTATCCAGATCGATGACGCAGATACCTTTTCCTGTCTTATCATCCAGCATAACGTTGTTCAGTTTTGTATCATTGTGTGTAACACGAAGTGGAAGCTCATGCTTATCTAACATTTCTGCAAAATAATTGGCAATCTCTTCTCTTTCAAGAACGAACTGGATCTCTTTTTGTACGGATGCAGCTCTTCCCATCACGTCTTCTTCCACTGCCTGTTTGAATTTTGCAAATCTGTCTCTTGTATCATGGAACTTCTCAATTGTCTCATGCAGTGTCTCTGCCGGAAATTCAGACAAAAGACTCTGGAAATTACCAAATGCTACCGCACTTTCATAGAACTGCTCCGGCTTTTCCACCTGGTCAAAGCTGCTTGCGTCTGTGATGAATTTGTACGATCTCCAGTAATCTCCCAGTGAATCCACATAGTAAGGTTTTCCGTCAACAGCCGGAATTACATTCAGAGTCTCTCTCTCTGGATCGCCACCACTTTCTTCGATTTTTTTCTTTAAAAATGATGTGACTCCCAGGATATTTTCCATTACGTCTACCGGCTTTGGAAATGCTGTAGAGTTCATTCTCTGCAGAATTACCTTGATTCTTCCCATCTCTGCAATCTCGAATACCAGAAGATAGGTATCGTTAATGTGTCCACTTCCGTATGGACAATCTTTTACTAATCTTCCTTCAAATTTGAAATGTGCAATTGCTTCATCTCTTTGTTCCCGTGTTACAGGATTCATTTATTTTCCCTCCCAAAGATGCTGCGGGTACAGTCCTTCGTCTTTCATTCTCTGAATTGCTGCAACCACAACTGGTTTGTCTTCTTTATAAGTTACTCCATACCATTTATCTGCGGATTTCAGTACCGATACTGTTGCTTTGTCTTCCGCAAGAAGATTACTTACTACAGTTGGCAGGAAATACTCGCATTTCATAGGATTCTCTTTGATTCCCTTATCAAGGAATGC
Source organism: Dorea sp. (assembly GCF_977044405.1). NCBI lineage: Bacteria > Bacillati > Bacillota > Clostridia > Lachnospirales > Lachnospiraceae > Dorea > Dorea sp. The sequence goes on along the minus strand of NZ_CDRRQK010000018.1, from coordinate 52,180 downwards.
CGGGAATCCTGCTTTGATCTCATCTAAGATACTCTTAGTGAATCCCCACATATTCATAGATACAGTTGTGTCATCCGGTACCTGTACCCATGTGTTGCCATCATCTTCTGTGTATGCAACGCCACCATTGTATTTTTCAATTCTGGTACGCTCTGTTACGGATACCAGTTCCCCATTTTCATTTGTCTCGCAGATACCTCTGGATACGTATCCATTATCTGTTACGGTATTTGCAAGGTGGTATCCAACCATTGTGTATCTGTATTTATCATCATCTGCATGTGTTGACAGATAATCGTAGATCAGCTTGAATGCTTCTACTCCGTAGTAATCATCTGCGTTGATTACAGCGAATGGTCCGTCGATCTGGTCGATACAGCTATATACTGCATGTGCAGTTCCCCAAGGTTTTACACGTCCTTCCGGTACTTCATAGCCTTCCGGAATGTTGTCGATATTCTGATAAGCATATGCTACATCCATGTATTTTTCCATACGTTTTCCAACGTGCTCTTTGAACTCTTCTTCGATCTCGTGCTTAATGATGAATACGACTTTCTCGAATCCAGCTCTCTTTGCATCGTACATAGAAAAGTCCATGATGATATGTCCATCGTTATCTACAGGGTCTAACTGTTTCAGTCCGCCATATCTGCTTCCCATTCCTGCTGCCATGATCACTAATACTGGTTTATTCATTATAATTACCTCCATGTTTTTAGGATCTTTCGTTTCTAGATTCATTGTAGTACAACTATTTCCAGAAATCTTTGTCCTATAATTTTCTTAATTTGCATTATTTTATATGATATCGGAAATGCTTCTTCGCCCATCCGTTATCTACTTTAACTGTTCCAGATATTCAAAAAATGTTTCTGCCATTTTCTGATTCTGGGCATTTACCATGATGGCTGCATATGCATCATCATAGGAAATGATTTTCTTCTTTTTCAGTATATTATCTTCTGAAAATTCTATTGTTTTCTGGAATCCATCCTGTTTGTCATATTCTTTATACACATCCCCGCCACATATCAGTACGTCAACCGCATCGGCGCCGACCAGTGTTGTAAGCGCTGTCTTTGAGGACAGGCTTCCTCCATCTTCCGGAATGTTCGCCTGTATCCGGATGATCCCGTCCTTTTCATCAATGCCTGCGTATTTACAGAAATCTTTGTTCAATTCTTCCGCTTTCTGCGAATCGCCCCCTGTGACCGCTATATTCAGAAGAACTGTCGTATGTCTGCCTTTGTACATCGTACAGCCAAGGTAGATAGCACCGATTATCACTGCAAGTATAACCAGCCATATCTTATAATACATCCACAGATATTCTACCTTTTTTCCAAACGGCATTGAACTGAAATTTTTGTCCAAATATACTTCCTCCTTTTTTCAATGATGACTCAAAAATGATCTGTTTGTTTGACATCATTTTTATTCTGACATCGTATGTAAAATTATAACATATCTTTCACATCCTATATATAATATGTTACAATAGTTAGAGATTTTTATTATTTATTTTCATACGAGGGATAATTATTATGAGTCGTTTTTTCAACCCCGATAACCCTATTATGGAGTTTATCGCAAAAATATTTGATCTGATCCTATTGAACCTGATCTTTATCTTCAGTTGTGTCCCGATCATCACCATCGGCGCATCCACCAGCGCACTTTCCTATGTGACACTGAAGATGGTCCGTGGTGAAGACCCCTACATCTGGCAGAATTTCTGGAAATCATTCCGCCAGAATTTTAAACAAGGCACACTGATATGGGTATTTTCCATTCTGGTCTTTATCTTTCTTGGAATGGATTTTTACATCATCAATTCACAGAATACAGTACTGTTTGCAGTGATACGCATTCTCCTCTGGTGTGTATGTCTCGTTGCATTATCTGTATTCTTATATGTCTTTCCGATCATCTCACATTTTGTGTGCAGTACAACACAGGCATTAAAAAATGCAGTTTTTATGACATTTGGCCACCTGCCGTATACACTGGTAATGTTGGTGATTGCCGGATTGATCCTGTACTTATGCGCCTGCTCTGCTAAGACATTTGCTCTGGTCGTTGTGATCAGCGGAATCTGCGGATTCTCTGTAGTAGCATTTATCTACAGTATTCTGTTTGACCGGATATTCAAAAAATATGAGCCGGAAAAACCAGATAATATCGAATAAATATCAAAAATAAAGGGGGCTGTGAAAAATGCGGATATAATTTTTCACAGCCCCCCTTTTTGATCATCTATTAACTTTTGAAATCAGGACTACCATCAGGCATTGAATACATATTTGTCCAAGCGATCAAATGCTTCCATAACTCTGGATTTAGGAAGAGCAAGGTTCATACGTATATACCACTCTCCATGAAATGGTTTTCCACTCTGCCAGAACACACCTGCCTCAAACCCCATATTCAGGAGTTCCCTAAGACTCTTCTCATGTTTTTTACACCATTCCTCACAATTTACAAAAAGCATATAAGTCCCCTGTGGCCTTGACACGGAAACTCCTGCAAAATATTCATCAATATAATCGCACGCATATCTGACATTTTCTCCAAGTACTTCACATAATTCTCCAACCCATTCCTGACCTTCCGGTGTATAGGCCCCCATCAGTGCATGCATAGAAAGAACATTCATCGAATTGTAATGTCCCAGAGAAGATTCTTTCACCACACGTTCTTTCAGTCTCTTATTATAAATAATATGATAACTGCCAATCAATCCCGCCAGATTGAAGGTCTTGGATGGTGCATATAATGCAATCGTTCTGTTTTTAGCATCTTCGGATACCGATTGCGTTGGAATATGATGGTTCCCGAAAAGAATAATGTCAGACCATATTTCATCTGAGATAACAGTCACATCATATTTTTTATAGATTTCCATTGCTTTTTCAATTTCCCAGCGTTCCCACACGCGCCCGGTTGGATTATGCGGTGAGCAAAAAATTGCAGCATGGATTTTATTTGCTTTAATCTTTTCTTCCATATCTTCAAAATCCATTCTCCAAATTCCCTCTTTATCCATTTTCAACGGGCTGTGTATAATGTGATAACCGTTATTATTCAATGTTCCAGTAAAGCCAATATATGTCGGTGCATGCACCAAAACATTATCTCCTGATGAGCAGACTGCATGAAGTGCACTGGCTACTCCACCCAAAACTCCGTTTTCATAACCAATATGCTCCTTTTTCAAACCCGTCACATGGTTTCTTTCTTCATGCCATTTGATAATTCCATCATAATATTCCTCTCTGGTCATAAAATATCCATAAGTCGGGTGTTTTGCTCTCTCAATGATTGCTTCTGTGATTTTGGGCAATGCCGGAAAATTCATATCTGCAACCCACATAGGGATATAGTCCAATCCCTCCCTGACTTCTACTTTATCTTTCATTCCAAACATATTCGGAAGGATATCTACTGCCAGAGCATCTTTTCCTTTACGTTCAATAACACTTGTAAAATCGTACTTCATATTTTCTCCTCTACTAAAGATACATACACAACTTTTTATTTTTTAATCATACAAATGACATGCAACTTGATGTCCTTTGGATACTTCTTTTAATTCCGGACGAACTTCATTACATATGTCCATACATTTGCTGCATCTTCCACAAAATCTGCAGCCTTTCGGCGGATCAATCGGACTTGGTACATCTCCAGTAAGGAAATGTCGTCCTCTGCTTTTTGCAATATCTGGATCTGCGATTGGAATGGATTCCAGAAGTGCCTGCGTATATGGATGATACGGATTCTCATACAATTCTGCAGCCGGCGAGATTTCCACCAATTTTCCAAGATACATTACCCCGATATTATCAGAGATATGCTTTACCATCGCCAGGTCATGTGCAATAAAAAGCATAGTCAGATTACGTTCTCTCTGTAATTTCATCAAAAGATTCATAATCTGTGCCTGAATTGACACATCCAGTGCGGAAATCGGTTCATCACAGAATAGAAATTCCGGATTTACTGCAAGTGCTCTTGCGATTCCGATTCTCTGTCTCTGTCCTCCTGAAAATTCATGTACATTACGTGTTGCATGTTCCGCATTCAATCCAACCATTTCCATGAGTTCCATGACCCTTCTTTTTTCTTCTTCTTTACTATCTGTCAACTGATGAATCCGCATTCCTTCACTTACAATCTGATATACCTTCTGATGCGGATCCAGTGATGCATATGGATCCTGAAAGATTGTCTGTATTTTCTGAGTAAATATGCTTTTTTCTGCTTTACTCATATGATGCACATCTTTCCCCTGATACAATACCTGCCCGTCTGTTTTGGAAAGAATTCCTGTACATGTTTTTCCACAAGTTGTTTTTCCGCATCCAGATTCCCCTACAATTCCAAACGTTTCACCTTTATGAATCGTAAAAGATACGTCATCGACCGCTTTTAACATATGCCTGCGACCTGCCGGAAAATATTTTTTCAGATTTTTTACTTCTAATACAATTTCTTTTTCTATCATACGTTCTTCCTCCCAAACGGAACATCACATCTGTCTGCCCGTTCATCCATCAGCCAGCAGGAAACACTGTGATTCTCTGTAAGCTGTACTGTTTCCGGCTTTTCTTCTGCACAAATTTCCATTGCATATGGACATCTTGGGCAAAATCCACAGCCCTTTGGCGGCTTTATCATATCAGGTATGTTTCCTTCGATTGTATTCAAAATACTTTTATCTTCACTATCAATCCTTGGGACAGATTGCAAAAGTGCCCATGTATACGGATGCTGTTGATTATAAAAAATATCTCTTGCAGTCCCTCTCTCAACGATTTCACCTGCATACATGATGATAATTTCATCTGCCATATCTGCAACTATCCCCAAATCATGTGTGATAATGATAATCGACATACCCGTTTTTTCCTGTAATTCCTCCATCAGAGCGATGATCTGTGCCTGAATTGTCACATCCAGTGCAGTTGTCGGTTCATCAGCAATCAGAAGTTTGGGATATGTGACCATCGCACAGGCAATCATAACTCTCTGTCGCATACCTCCTGAAAGTTCATGCGGATATTTATTCATACATCCTTCCGGGTCAGGTATACCTGTCAATTTTAACATTTCCAGAGATCTCGTTGAAATTTCTTTTTTAGATAATCCTGGTTCATGATTCTCAAGATTTTCCTCAATCTGTTTTCCAACTTTCATTGTTGGATTCAACGAAACCAATGCATCTTGAAAGACCATAGAACACTCTTTCCCACGAAATGCATTCCATTCTTTTTCTGTATATCCGGTAATCTCTTTTCCCCGATATAGGATATGACTTTCCGTGCTTATTTTTCCGGGTTTTTCAATCAATCCCATCAATGATTTGGCTGTGACAGATTTTCCACATCCTGATTCCCCTACAATAGCAGTAGTCTTCCCTTTTTTCACATCAAAAGAAATTCCTCTTACGGACTGTACCTCGCCTGCATAGGTAAAATAAGATACAGATAAGTTCTTTACTTCCATCAGCTTTTCCATTTTATACTTCCTCCAGGCTTACTTTACAATTTTAGGTTCCAATGCCGTTCTAAGGACATCCCCCAGAAGATTAAAACTAAGTACTGTACAAAGAATTAAAACTCCCGGGAATACAGCAAGATATGGTGCATCCAAGATGTGCCCCTGTGCACTCTGCAGCATACTTCCCCAGGAAGCTCTCGGTATCTGTACCCCCAGTCCTAGAAAACTAAGAGAAGATTCCATTAAGATTGCATTTGCAACACCAAGACTGGCTGCTACGATTATCGGTCCCATAATATTGGGAACAATATGTTCTATTGCAATCCGCAAGTTTCCTGCTCCCAGATTTCTCGCAGCAGTTACATAATCTCTCTCTTTGACAGACATCGTCTCTGCCCTTGTAATCCTTGCGACCTGTGCCCATGAGAACAAACTAAGTACGGCAATCAGAGTGAAGATTCCAGGTCGCAGAATTGTATTCAGCACTACCATTAACAACATGCTCGGCAATGCAAGAAAAATATCCGTAAACCGCATCAAAAGCATATCGATTTTTCCACCAAAATATCCTGCTGTGATACCAATCACCGTTCCTATGATCACTGTCATAATCATAGAACAGAATCCGACAGAAAGCGAAATACGTCCACCATAAAGTGCTCTGGTAAAATAATCTCTCCCATATTCATCCGTTCCCAAAATATGTTTTGCCGAAATTCCCTGTAGTTTTTCCGTTACATTAATCTTATTCGGATCATACGGACTAAGTGGTGCCAAAATAGATGCTATAATAATAATCAGAAGAACGATAACACTGACTAATGCCACCTTATTGGAAAACAGTTCTTTTTTTATATCCTTCCACACACTGTGATCATAAGAAATCTGTTCTTCATTTTTTTCTTTTTTCAATCTTCTAAATCTTGTATCAGTCATTTGCCATACCCTCCTTTTTAATTCTCGGATCTGCAAATGCATACAAAATATCTGCGATAAAATTTCCAATAACCAGAATAATACCTGAAAGCATAACGTATGCCATAATCACTGGATAATCTCTTACACCAATTGCTGTCATTGCAAGCGTACCGATTCCCGGCCATCCAAATACACTTTCAATAATGAAAGAACCACAGACAATAGATGCCAGATTCATACCCAGCAAAGTAATAATTGGGAGTAACGTATTTTTTAAAATATGTTTTTTCAAGAGTCTGCCTCCAGTTGTTCCTTTTGCTTTTGCTGCAAGAACATATTCTTCTCCTAACTGCCCAATTGTATTGGAACGGATATAACGGATAAACACAGCAAGATTGGAAAGACTTAATGTGATACAGGGCATGATCATATGTTTTACTGTATCCAGAAACGATTCATTTCCGACAGAATGCATACCTGACGACGGAAGAATATGAAGCTTTGCTGCAAATACAATAATCAGCACCATTCCAAGCCAGAACGATGGAATGGACATTCCGATATAGGAAATTCCACTGATGATATTGTCAATCCAGGTATTTTTACGGTATCCCGACCAAAGTCCCAACGGAATTGCAAGAAGAAGCGACAAAATAAGTGCAGCTCCCATCAGCTGTAAGGTTGCAGGAAGCCTCTTTACAATCTGCTCTGTTACAGAAGTATTATTCGCAAGTGAGATACCAAAATCTCCTTTCAACACTTCTCTTGCCCATCCCAGATACTGCTCTGGCAGGCTCTTATTCAGTCCAAGATTTTCTCTGATTGCTTCTTTCTCTTCATCCGACATCTGCTCATTAAGATACATTCCAGATATATCACCTGGTGCCGCATAGATAACCGCAAAAGAGAAAAAAGAAATTAAAATCGCAACAATAATTAGTTGTATTCCTTTCTTTGCACAATATTTCGCCATCTTTCTTTTCTCCTTTAAAAGAGGGACCCACACAAAAAATATCATTGTGCTGAAGTCCCTCTTCGTTTACTTACATCCTGTTTATTAGTCTACTTTGATTTTCAGGTAATCCGAAAATTCCGGTACAATCGGTACTGCATCCAGACCTGTTACATTTTTCTGGGATACCATTACATAATTCGTATAAGTAAGAGGATATTCCCAATATTCGGATAATGTCAGATCCTGTAATTCATTTGCAAGTTTCTGTGCTTCCTCCTTATCAGTTGCTGCATTTACTTTTGCTGCAAGCTGTCCGGCTTCATCACTAAATCCCCATGCTTTTGAACTACTGTTAATATAACTGTAAGCCTGGCAAAGACTGCTTCCACGCTCAGAATCCCATCCATTTGAACCAAGATCCCACTGATCTTCTTCACCTGACTGGAACATAATAGCAAAAAATCTCTGGAAGAATGCATTGGAATCCAGACCTTCAACATCAAGTGTCACACCAATTTCTCCAAGCTGCTGCTGAAGAACTGTTGCAACTTCTTCCATATTCGGACGATCTGCATTATAAATGTATTTAAGTGTTGTTCCTTCGATTCCAGAACTCTTTGCAAGCTTCTTTGCTTCTTTCAGATTCTGTTTATATCCTTTACAGTCTTTATTATAAAGTGACTGGTCTGGTACCAGAAGACTGTTCGCAACTGTTGCAAGTTCATCACTTCCAAACGCTGTATCAACAACTTCCTTTGAATTTATAGCAAGGAAGATTGCTTTTCTTGCATCTTCTGTAAGTTTATCCTTTGCCGGTCCGTAAGGATTGATCTGAAGATAATTCAGTCTTCCTTCTGAGAACGAACTGACATTGTAGTTATCGTCACTTTCATATTTCTTCAATTCTTCTGGTGTCGTGATTCTCATATACGAGATCTCGCCATTTTCAAATGCAACCTGTTTGGTGCTTCCCGAACCAATTGTTTTCATAACAACTTTCTTTACACTTGGTGTTCCTCTGTAATAATCATCGCGTGCAGTATACACAATGCTGTCATCATTGATTTCATCTACTGTATAAGCTCCAGAAGTAGCCATATCTGTTGAATTAAAATATCCGCTTCCTTCCACCTTTGTATAATCGTTATCAAAAGCATGAGACGGATAAATAATCATTCTTCCGATTGCAGATGTATAAGTAGCATATGCTTCTGGAAGTACAGCTTCGAGTGTTTTATCATCTTTTTTCGTAAAAGTAATATCCTGTTTGTTAATCATTGTATAAGATGATTTTCCACCTGATTTTCTTCCTGCATAAGCCATCGTAAAAAGAATATCATCAACTGTAACAGGTTCTCCATCACTCCAGTTAGCCTTGTCATTCAGATGAATCGTATATGTTTTTCCATCTTCTGAGATATCAAGTTTGTCAGCCAGATAATATTCTACTCCGTCCTTGGTCTCTAAAAATAGTGGTTCATAAATTGGGCGGATCAAAGATGTCTGATCATCACTTGCCGTGTTCGGTTCAAGTGATGTCGGCATATAATTTAATGCGGCTGTAAATGTTCCATCACTTTTTTTAGCTTTTTTCGTCTCTTCCGTCTTTGTACTGCTGTCCTTCTTGTCAGAACTGCTTCCGCATCCGGTAAGCATACCAACAGCCAGAATTCCTGCACACAATAATGCGAGTGCTCTTCTTTTCATTTTCCTTTTTCCTCCATCGTATTTGATTAGATAATCCTTATCGTTAAATATTTTTCTTTATATTAACGACTTTTGAAAATATTATCAAAAAGCCAAATTCTGCACAAATAGCTTTTTTCTATTACTATTTTCTTATTTATTGATAGTATCTATCGTAATTCATAAAACTACCCCCAAATTTGAATCATTTTTTAATGTTTTAATACTTATCGAATTTTTCTATAAGAAAAATTCGATTTTTTTTGCAATTTATATGTTTTTTTTTGCAATCTATATTGTATAATATTCTGGGAATATAATGGATTGGATTCATAACAGAAACGCGGGTGAAACATGAAATACAGAGATTCCAATACAACTAATATACAACTTAAACATGTAAAATGTGTACATCATAAGGGTTATTTGAAAGACAACCTTGAAATGACCAAGAAAGAATTTTATGAAATCAGTTTTTGTAAAAACGGGGATTTTATGCTTCGTATCGGTCATAAAAAGAACTTCATTACCAAAGGAGATATCCTTATGACTCCGCCAGGTGTTCCTCACTGTTTTATTTCCAGTGATTTGCTTGGAAATTATTACGACCTTATCACAATCTGGTTAGAAAAGTCCTATATCCTTAATTTAAAAGGTCAGCTTCCGGCACTTGATACACCGGCATTTAATATAGATACCCCTCACATTTTACATACTTCTGAAAACCCAAACGACCTTAAAGAATGTTTTGAACATTTTCATCAGGAATATGCTGCTCAAGGTGATCTCTCGGAGGCTCATGCCTGTGGTATATCGACTTGTCTTCTCGTTAAAATTATAAATTATGCACTTAAATATTCTGACGAATCCACTGAAAACAAGCCTGATATAACAAGCCAACTTGTCAGTTATCTGGATCAACATTTTTTGGAAAGCATCTGTATGGAGGAACTTGCACACACTTTTCACATGAGTAAAAGCAGTCTGAATAAATTATTTCAAAAGGAGCTCAATACAACCTGCCACCAATATATTTTGAAAAAGCGACTTGCTTTGTCAATCAAACTAATCCGCGATAATGTTCCTTTGAAAAATGTAGCAACCCAGGTTGGTTTTAAAGATTATTCTACCTTTTTCCGGGCTTTTAAAAAATTGTACCAGATTTCCCCGACGGAATGTCAGGCCGAAAACAAAAAAATTTAAGCATAATAAAGAGGTCGTCTTTCATAATGTAGTAAAGAACGGCCTCTTTTATTATTACTTATAAATATTCATATTCTAACCTTTAATTCCTGACTGTGCCACACCTTCAATGAACTGTTTCTGGAAGATGAAGAACAATACGATGATCGGGATAACTGCCATTACGGCTCCTGCCATCTGCATTGGATACTTGGTTGTGTACTGTCCCTGTAATGTAGAAAGTGCAGGTCCAAGTGTCATCTTATCCATAGATGTGTTAACAATCAATGGCCACATGAAATCGTTCCATGCGAATTTTGCTGTAAAGATTACTAATGATACGATACCAGCTTTTGTAAGTGGCAGCATGATCTGTCCAAAGATCTGGAAACGGTTACAACCGTCAAGTAATGCTGCTTCTTCCAGCTCCTTCGGTAACGACAGGAAGAACTGTCTCAGAAGGAATGTTCCGAATGCACTGAATAAGTTCGGCAGGAACAATGCCGGTATGGTGTCCAGAAGTCCTAAGTTCTGAACGATACGGTACTGTGGGATCAGGAAAATCTGACCTGGTACCATAAGTACGGATAATACCAGTACGAAGATCGCATTCTTGAATGGGAATTCAATTCTTGCAAATCCGTATGCTGCCATTGAACAGAACAGCACCTGTACAAAGGTAGTTACCACTGTTGATATGATTGTGTTCAAATATACTCTTCCAAATGGAAGTGCTGTTACAATTGATGAATATGCATCTGTCAAAAACTTCTTTGGGAAAATTGTTGGCGGTATCTGCATTGCTTCTCCGACTGTCTTAAATGAAGTCAGGATCATCCATACAAATGGAAATACCGTGATCGTAATTCCAAGGAGAAGTAAGACATGTACAATAATCTTTCTTCCTTTTACACTATTCACTTTTCTTCTCCTCCTCTTCTAATCGTAATTTACCCATTTCTTCTGTCCGATCATCTGGATCACTGTTACCAGCATGATGATTGCAAAGATCAGAATTGAAATTGCTGCTGCATATCCCTTATATCCATAGTCGAATGCCTGACGGTAGAATAACATAACAACCGTCTGAGTGTTCGCATATGCCGGATTCGTCTTACCGATCATCATATAGATTACATCGAATACCTGGAATCCACCGATAATAGATGTGATCATTACGAAAAAGATCGTTGGTGTCAGCAGTGGAATGGTTACTTTGAAGAACAACTGGATCGGGCCTGCGCCGTCAAGCTGTGCTGCTTCATAGTAAGATTTCGAAATTCCCTGCATACCTGCAAGCAGGATGATCATGTTATAACCAACTGACATCCACAGTCCTACGATCATAACACTGAATAATGCGATCTTCGGATCTGTCAGCCAGCCGACACCTTTTCCGCCAAGTGCACGGATTGCACTGTTTAAGATACCCATCTTCTCGTTGTAGATCCATTTCCATACCATGGCAACAGCTGCTGCCATGGTTACAGATGGTAAGAAATACAACGTACGGTAGATGGAAGTTCCTTTAATTTTGGAATTCAGAAGTGCTGCGATCAGTATAGATAAGAATAATCCTACCGGAACTGTTACAACTACATACTTCAAAGTGTTTCCAAATGTTTTGAATACCTCTGCGTCATGGAATAACTTCACATAGTTATCAAGACCACAGAATGTCGCGATATTAAATTTGTTTACATCATTAAAACTAAACCAGATATTCTGGATAAACGGCCAGATATAGAACACCAGAAGGCCGATGGTAACCGGTGCAATAAATATATACGCCGCAATCCAATCTTTCTTCTCTCTTTTACTCGCCCGTTTTTTCACTACGCCTGTTTTTGTTTTACCGTCAGCCATTTCATTCACCTACTTAATTACTATTTCTCCTGAAGTAACTTATCTGCCTGTTTTGTCAGACCCTTACAAACATCTGCAAGTGATTCTTCACCATTGTATGCTTTCTGGAGTTCTGTTGCTTCAAGGTCATAAAGTTCTGCTGCTTTTGTACAAACTGGAAGTGGATATGCTTCGTCAGAGTGATTTGTATAAGCTGCAAGGTTGTACTGTGAGTTAGCTTCTGCAAAGTATTTCTGAGCGTCTTCTCTTGCTGAGATTACAACACCAGTTTTTCCCTGGATTGCCTGAGCTTCTTCGCTTCCAAGCCAGATAGCGAAATCTTCTGCTGCTTCTTTGTTCTTGCTTCCTTCGTATACTGCGTATCCAAGACCATTGATGCAGTTAGCTTCTTTTCCGTTGAATGTAGGAATCTCTACACAATCAACCTTATCTTTGATTGCATCATTTTCAGCATACTCTGGAACCATGTATGATCCAGCGAAGTTCATTGCAAGCTGTCCACCTTCGAACATAGCGTCTGCTGTTGTCTCTGAAAGAGCAGATGCGCTTGGTGATAAGTCTTCATTGTACATATCGATCCAGCACTGGATACCTTCCTGTGTCTTAGGATCATCATATCCTGTAGACTTCTTGTCATCGCTTAAGATATATCCGCCATTAGCGTATACTGTCTGATAATACCATGTCTGGAAATCAACCGGGCAAGCGAATGGATATACACCATCTCCGAGTTTTCCGCTGTCTTTTAATGCTTTTGCTGTTGCAACAAGATCATCGTAGCTCATGTCATCTGTAGGATAAGCAACTCCACACTCATCAAAGATCTCTTTGTTATACCATAAAGCGTTTGTATCAAAGTCTTTTGGTACTGCATAGTTCTTGTCATCACGTACATAGTTGTTTACCAGTGTCTCTGAGAAGTTGTCGTTGATATCAGAATCTTTGATCTTATCTGACAGATCATCAAGGATTCCTCCATCTACATAAGAGTCAAGGTGAAGTACGTTCAGCCAGAATACATCTGGTGCTTTTCCACCTGTTGCTGCTGCTTCGAGTTTTGTCCAGTACTCTCCACCTTTGTATGGTGTTAACTGGATACTGATCTTAACATCTGAGTTCTCTTTCTCATATGCTTTTACCAGTTTTTCCATTGCCGGTCTCTGGTTCTCATCCCAGATACCAAAGCTTAATTCTGTTTTTCCTCCGGAACTTTTCTTGCTGTCGCTTCCTCCACAAGCTGTCAGCATGGTTGCGCCCATTGCTACACAAAGGCCAAGGGCTGCTACTTTTCTCATGTTCTTTTTCATAATGTTTACTCCTTTTCGTGTCTGTTTCAGGGTTACACTTTATATGAACTTTTTTGCTGCTCTGCAAAAAATACATATACATATTAATTACATCATATTTTCCAATATATCTCACCTTTACCGGCTACTATCGGAATGTATCGATATCAACTGCTTTACCTTCATGCAGTCTGGAATATTCTGCCGCCAGTGCACAATAGTGACTCTGAAGAGATCTGTCAAGAGATGTTACGTATGTACTCTCTGTCTTCTCTCCGCTTATGATGTCCAGGAATTCTTCAACCATCTTATTATCTCCGCCACCATGTCCGGAAAAGTCATTGGATAATGCTGCAACATCTATTACTTCTTTTGTCTTTTCCGGGTCGAAGTATTCAATCACGATCTTGCTTTCCTTTTCATACGGCTGCATATCTACGATTACTTCACCTTTGGTTCCCATGAATTTTGCATATCTGGAAGTTTCATATGTGAAACCACACATGGTAAAGCTCATCGTCGTGCCATCTGTCATCTGAAGGTTCACGACCTGATGGTCTACTACATTATTATTGCAGTCGAAAACGCATTTTCCATATGGTCCTGTCTTTATTGCATCCATCAGTTTTTCTTCTGTCACCCCGGATGGTACCAGTACATCTAACGGCCATAATCTGTTGCCTTTGCGGTAACCGATTCTTTCATGTTCCATGTAGATCTTTTCTGCATCAAAGATGCAGTTTTCTTTGGCCTTGCATCCATCCAGGCATCTTCCGGTGCATCCTTCCGGTGCATGCTCCGGTGTGAAATAATTCAGATCACCGTAGGAAGTCAACGATTTGCAGGTCTTATCTGCCAGCCACAGATATAAGTCCATATCGTGGCAGCACTTCTGTAAGATCATCGGACTTGTCTCATCTGAGTTTGCCCAGTTGCCTCTGACGAAGCTGTGTGCCTGATGAAACCAGCCTACATTTTCAATTGCCATGATTGAGATTACATTGCCGATCGTTCCTGCATCCAGGATTTCTTTTACCTTCTGGTAGATCGGTGTGTATCTTAAGACATGACAGACAACGACTTCTCTTTTACACTCTTTTGCTACTTCCGAGATCTTTCTGCATTCCGAAAGATCCGGTGAGATTGGTTTTTCCAGTAACAGGTGATAGCCTTTTTTTAGTGCTATGATTGCCTGTTCTACATGCTGTCTGTCCTGTGTCGCTATGATCATTGCATCTGCAAGTTTTTCTTCCTTAAGCATCTCTTCCGCGCTTGCGTAGCAGTGCGCTTCCGGAATTCCATATTCTTCAGCTGTCAGTCTGACTTTTTCAGAATCAATGTCTGCAATTGCAACGATCTTCATCTTATCTGGATAGATCTTTGCGGCTTTTGCATAGGTGTCTCTTCCTCTGCTTCCAAGTCCTGCGATTGCAACTGTCATCTGCTTACTCATAACTTTTATCCCGCCTTTCTTCATCCTTTGTTTCTTCTATTCTTTGCAAATGTCTGTTTCCAGAATATTTACATTATCTTATGCTACTGTTTCGATATTATAAGTCTGCTTTTCAAAGTCTACCGTAACCTTTGTTCCATCTGCAAATGTAGTTCTCTGAACCTGTGGATTGCCATCTACCATTTCATGGCTTATCATCTCACATTTTGCAACCTTTTTATGAAGGTCTGTGACAACTTTACATCTCTTAATATCTTCTTCGATGTGCATCTTCACATTTCCATCAAAGGAACCATCAAAGTTCGGATATGCACCGTCACGGATCAGGTAAGGTGCGCCGCCATTTAACAATGCATACAGCATGTAGTCTTCGGTGTCATCAATCTTTTCCATCATCCATGGCTCGATCAGGCAGTCATGATATACCAGGTTAAAAAGTGGTACCGGTATTCCATGTTTTGGACTTCCTGGTTTGCGGAGCATGAAATCATATGGTGCGTAGTGACAGAATACAAGGCTTCGTACGCTCCAGTCGCTGACCTCTTCAGAACTTGGAAGAATTCCTTTTGACATCAGATAATCAAAGCATCTTGCTCTGAAGTCATAACAGTCTCTTCTTGTCATACGGTGTCTTGGATTATTACATTCATCACCCTCATTACATGTGAATACATCCAGGTAAGCTCCGTTCAGATGAATCTGGTTCTTTCCAATCTCCTGGAAGTTACGTTTTACATAATGTGGAGCCTGTGTTGCACACAGGTAAGACTGCTGTCCTCCTGCCCATCTTTTATGAGTCGGGATTGTTCCGTCTGTAAGTCTGCATGCATAATCTTCATCAAAACTTTCTGCTGCGAAATAATAATCACGGTACTGGTCATGGATTCCAAACAGGTCTCCCTGCTTTTGCATCGTATCTGCCAGCTCTTTCATATCTTTCCATCCACCGGCTTCTTCACAGGCAGGTGTGTAATCTGGATGCTTGTTATCATATCCAGGCTCTGCCCAGCCATCCAGGTGGAGATATAATTTTCCAGCTCCAAGTTCATGAAGCTCTTTCATCTCTTTGGTTCTGACTGCAAATGGTGTCAGGTTGTTGTTCTTATCTGGATTCTCCGGATCGAAAAAGTCTGATTCCGGCTGAACAAAAGTCTTAATTCCTTTGTGAATGAAGCTGCATCCGATCAGATCGTCTACAGAAGCAACTCTTGCTGCTTTTTCATTCAGTGTACACAAGTTACCCTGTTCTCTTACATAATCTCTGTAGATTTTACATGCATCGTTGTAATCTCCATCTTCGATCAGTGTATATCTGACAACACGCTTATAGTCCATCTTACCAAGACTTGGCTCAAATCTTACACCTACATGTGTATAAGGTCCGTTCTCCGGATGCTCTGCCTGATATCCTGCATTCCACGGTGTTGTACAGATCGCGATATATCCGTCGCGTCCCTTAAACTGTGAAAACCATGGCATATATCCACCTGCTGTCTCAAAAAATCCGTCAAACGGAATTGCTGTAAGCTCTGTCTCCCAGTCATTTGGAATCAGCACTCCCTGCTGCATGTTCAGCAGTGTGTACCAGTCATTTCTCTTTTCTTCTAATTCCAGCTCTCCCGGCCAGAATACTTTTTCTACTGTAAGCCCCTCTTCACAAAGCGGAATCCATTCAAAGAAAATGTCTTCTGTACATCCCTCAATCCATGCATAAGTTTCGAACGCATACGGAACTTTCGTTCCTCCTACTTCAAATCCTGCAAATGAACTGCGGATTCCTTCTCCGATTCCGTTATGTACCAGTTCATGATGAATCTCCAGTGCTTCGTCAAAGAAAAAGGTTCCTTCTTTACACTCCATCTTTGGACGGTAATCTTTCGTCCAGTTCCATTCCGTATTTCCTTTGCAGAATGAAAACTTTAAATTCTTATCGTCCATTCTAAGCTGTATTGTATTTGTCTTAATATCCAACATATGAACCACCTTTCATTGGCAAATTCGCTAATTTTCTCATTTCTTGTTGTCTATTATATTGTATTTTGCACAACATTGCTTAGAGTTTCGTCCAACGTTGTTGTCATATTGTCCATATCCTGTTACAATATAGGCCAGGAGGTACGATTATGACCTATATAAAGACCAAATTAAAACGATCTATTAATATTGAAGCAATCATCACCCTGCACTATTTTGAATATATGAAAAATTTTGAGTTCAAGGGAGAATCTCATAATTTCTGGGAATTCCTCTATGTGGATAAAGGAACGGTTGCCGTCCGCGCAGACGATAACTGGACTACACTTAATACCGGCGATATCATATTTCATCAGCCAAATGAATTTCATGCCATCAAATCCATTGGAAAAGATTCGCCAAATCTGGTTGTCATGTCCTTTACCAGTGACTCTCCGGCTATGTCCTTTTTTATCCAGAAAAGCTTTACTCTCAGTATGGAAGAACGTTCCATAATATCTAAGATCATTACAGAAGGACGCCATACACTTGCCACACCGATGCATATTCCTTCCATTGAACAGGTACAGCTAAGAGAAGACGCACCTTTTGGCTCTCAGCAGATGATCCTTCTGTATCTGGAATTATTCCTGATCACTTTGATCCGGGAACACAGAGAAGCCTCTGCCACCTCAGATCCTCACACCTCTTCACCGGAGAAAGAATCTGCCGAACACGAACGGATCAATGAGATTCTGAAATATATGGAATTTCACATCTGTGAGAAGCTGACCGTTAAGGATATCTGTGATGCATTTTCCATCTCAAGATCTGCTCTTCAGTCATTGTTCCATGAACAGCTGGACTGTGGTGTGATTGACTATTTTAACCAGATGAAAATTCAGCGAGCTAAGGATATTATCTGCGATGGTTCTATGAACCTGACGGAGATTGCATATTTCCTTTCTTATAGTTCTCTTCCATATTTTTCCAAGCAGTTCCGGATTGCTACCGGGATGTCGCCATCCGCTTATGCATCTTCTGTAAAAGGAATTACCGATGCACTGCGTAATGGTAAGGAACGCGACAGGGAAGCGGAGTAATCTGATCTTTCCAAACGCATGTAAGAGAACTTGCCACTGGCAACTTCTCTTACATGCGTTGGCATAAAAAATGACGCAATGAAGCCTGCATTTACGCGCCCCATTGCGTCATTTTTATTTATACCAAGGTATGTATGTACATTTTTACAGATACACTCTAGAATGCTGCTTTTAAGAATGCTTCATAACATCTTACTGCTTCATAAATATCTGCTTTACTTGTCGTCTCCCATGGTGCATGCATTCCCAGCACTGCCACGCCACTGTCAATAACTTCCATTCCATAGACACTCATCAGATAAGCGATGGTTCCGCCGCCGCCGACGTCCACACGTCCAAGCTCTGCTGTCTGGAAGTTTACATTTGCCTCTTCCATGATCTGTCTGAGCTGTGCAACGTATTCCGGGTTGGCATCATTAGATCCACTCTTTCCGCCAGATCCTGTATACTTGTTAAATACAGGTCCGCGTGCCAGAAATGCTGCATTTTTTTTCTCATATACATCCTCGTACATCGGATCAAATCCCGCACTTACATCGGATGATAACATCTTGGAATTAGCCAGTGTTCTTCTTAATACGATGTCGTTATATTCTACGCCATCATTCAGAAGTACATATTCTGCAACTGCATTTTCGAAAAACCGGGATGTCATACCACTTGCTCCCGTACTACCGATCTCTTCCTTGTCTACTAAAAGACAGCAGGAAGTTCTTGTAACCTCTTTTGCTCTCAATATTGCGAACAGGGATGTGAATGCACACACTCTGTCATCCTGTCCATATGCAAGGATCATGCTGTTATCCAGACCACAGTCTCTTGCTTTTCCTGCAGGAACGATTTCAAGCTCTGCTGAGAGGAAATCTTCCTCTTCAATGTCATATCTTGCTTTCAGAATACTCTTGATTCTTCTTGTCACTGCATTTTCTTCTTTGTCCTCAGGACGGTTACCGATCAAAAGATCCATCTGTTCCCCATCGATGAAATCTTTTGCCAGTTTTTCTCTCTGTCTTGCTCCCAGATGTGGAAGAAGATCATTGATGACAAGTACCGGATCTGTCTCCTTTTCCCCAACGCAGATCTCTACCTTTTCTCCGTTCTTCTTAACAACTACACCGTGAAGCGCAAGTGGAATGGAAAGCCACTGATATTTTTTCACACCACCATAGTAATGTGTGTCCAGAAAAGCGAGTCCTTCATTTTCATATAATGGATTCTGCTTTACGTCAATTCTTGGCGAATCGATATGTGCTCCCAGAATGTTCATACCTTCTTCGACCGGTGCGGTTCCTGCCTGGAAAAGTACGATGGCTTTCCCCATATAGTCCATGTATACTTTGTCTCCGGCGTGGATCTTTGTGCCTGCTTTGATCAGGTCTTTCATATTCTTATAACCCTCGGCTTCAGCAAGTTCGATGGTCTTCTTTACGCATTCACGCTCTGTTTTTCCTTCATTCAGACATGTGCGGTATGCTGCATTGACTTCTTCTAATTCCTGAAGCTGTGCCTCACTGTATGTCTGCCATAAATTCTTACGTTCCATACCTCTCATATCACCTCGTTTTCTTTATGATTTTAGTTGTATTATAGACCAAGTTAACGGGAAAGGTATTATACTTTTGTCCAGTGAAGTTGTACAATCGTCCAGTGTTGCTGTGTTTTTCCTTCTCTGCACATTTCCACTTTGCTTTTTGTTTCTCCTTCATGTATGATAATATATAACAATAACATTGATCCGGCAGTGATATTTTTGTGCGGATCTACAACGTCAGTCCTTTCTATATAAATAAAACATATAGATGTAATGGGGTAAAAAGGAGTAGCACTATGGCTTATCATGGAATCGAATTGCAAAATTCTATTACGATTGGGAAAATTTTCAGTATTCACTATTTTGAATATATGAGTAATTTTAGTTTTGCGGGAGAATCCCACAACTTTTGGGAATTTGTCTGTGTTGACAAAGGAGAAGTAGGCGTTACACGCGGCAACTCCTATACCGTTCTGAAAAAAGGCGATCTTGTTTTCCACAAGCCAAACGAATTCCATGACGTAAAAGCTACCGGTAGTATTGCTCCAAATCTGGTCGTCATATCTTTTGAATGCACAGATGATGCCATGTATTTTTTTAATGACAGACTTTTAAGGATTGATGAAACAGAACGGAATCTTCTCGCTAATATTATCATTGAAGCCCGAAGATGCTTTGACTGCCGTCTGGATGATCCTTATCTTCAAAATATGCCTTTAAAAACTTCCGATGTATTTGGCTCACAGCAGATGATCAAATTGTATCTGGAACATTTTCTGATACATCTGATCCGGCGCTATTCTAATCCAATCGTCCTGCACAAAACATTACCAAAAACAGATCCGCCAAAGGCTACCAAGAGCAAAAATGACGCTGAAGTTTTTAGCCGGGTTGTAGATTATCTTGAAAGCCATCTGACCACGCATGTTACGATTGACCAGATCTGCAAAGACAATCTGATCGGCCGTTCACAGCTGCAGAAAATTTTTAAAGAACATTGCAATCTTGGTATCATTGAATATTTTTCTATGCTGAAAATCAATGCTGCAAAAGAACTGATCCGTACCAATCGGATGAATTTCACACAGATTGCAGAACATCTGGGATATGCTTCGATTCATTATTTTTCCAGACAGTTTAAGAAAGTGACTGGGATGACGCCATCAGAGTATGCTTCTTCGATTAAAGCGATGGCGGAGGGGACATTTGGTGATGATGTTGATACTTAAAGGACCGAAACCACAATCAATACTATTTATATAATTTTCGCAGAAAAAGGCGGAAGAGAAGGTTCGCATCTTCTCTTCTGCCTCTTTTACCTGTTATTAATATTCAACTTCTACCGGCATTCCTGCCTCTGCAGATTCAAGAATTGCAATAATTGCAAGCGCTGTTCTTCTGGAATCTTCTAATGTTATGTATATTATTTAATATATATTCTTGAAACCACATAATATTTATGCTATATTTAAGCCACAAAAAAGGGAAGCCATCAGCGGCTACCCCAAAGTTAATAACTATTAATTATTTAACAGTCATCACTATTTGCGGTAGTGGCGACTATTTCTTTGTGTTCTTAAATATCTGATAACACAGACTTACAAGAGCAACAACAAATATACAAAACTGAATCATTTCAGAATATGTAATCATTTTATCACCCTCCTTTCTCTTATCTGGAGGGTTTCCCTCCGAAAGGAGGATAGCCGCCTGGCTTAGGTTTCCCTTCTCATATAATATCATGTCATATCCAATCAATATATATAATTTATTTTTCTATATTTTATAATTTAATTTTATAATCCAACTCTTCAGCATGTAATTCCATAACTTTCGAAAGCGCAGCCTCGTCCCCAACCAATGTCACATCGTTATGCATCTGCAAAATGGACGCTGGTACTTCCGGTGTAACCGGGCCAAAAAACGCACGCTCTACGATATCTGCTTTTCCTTCGCCATTCACTACGATCAGAATTTTCTTTGCCTGCATGATTGTCTTAATTCCCATCGTGTATGCCTGTTTCGGGACATCATCTGCCGATTCAAAGAATCTCTTATTTGCTTCAATCGTACTTTCTGTCAGATCTACACAGTGTGTTTCTTTTTCAAATGCTGCTCCCGGCTCATTAAATCCAATGTGTCCATTATGTCCAAGACCAAGAAGCTGAAGATCAACTCCTCCAACCGAACGGATCAGTTCTTCATATCTTCCACATTCTTTTTCTGCATCTGGTTCCATACCATTTGGTACATTCGTCTGCTCTGGATTAATATTCACACGATCAAACAGATGCTGATGCATGAAGTAATAATAGCTCTGATCATTTGTACGTGGCAGTCCTTTGTATTCATCCAGATTCACTGTTGTTACCTCCGAAAAATCCAGGTCGCCTTTATTGTACCATTCTACAAGCTGATCATAAGTTCCGATCGGAGTTGATCCTGTTGCCAGTCCTAGTACACAGTTTGGTTTCATGATCACCTGTGCAGAAATGATGTTGGCTGCCTTTCTGCTCATATCTTTGTAGTCTTTTGCTTTATAAATTTTCATAGCTTTTAACCTCCCAGTCACCTTTTTAATTTGTCCTTTATTGTTTTTTACTATCCGTCGTAATAACCGCCTCTGCGAAAAATTTCGGCAAGTGAAAATCCGGAGAGGATTCTTCTCCAGACATACCAGTTTGAGATAAAATCCTTCTCCTTTCGCAAATCCACTGTAGTCTTATGCTTCCCCATTGCTTTATCAATCTTTGCTATCTCAATCTAACAAATTGATTAGAGAAAGGCAAGATTGTACAAAAGGAAAGAAACAAATGTACAAAAAAATAAATCAATTGTGACACCTGCTGTTTGACAATATTGTAGCGAAAAAGCTATGGCCTTCCATAGCTTTTTCTGTATATGTTTTCTCTTATGTTTTCTACCGCTTATTATTACATATCTATCAATTGCCACTGACTTGTCCACCATGTATCCGGACACTCTCCGTACTGAAGAACCGATTTCAAATCTTCTGTATGTATAGATTTATCTGTTTGCCATCTATTAGTAAATTTCAAATAGTTGTCAACCTGTTTGACTGACCACTGTGCACTCCAATAAGTACTTGGCACCTTACCATGTTCTACATATCCGGAAAGATTTTCAATATGCATATATTCATCTGTTGCAACATTTTTTAATCTCACATATCCATCTACGTTTTCAACTTTCCATTTAGCATAGTCTTCATTTTCTGGTATGTCTCCATACTGTACGTTTGCTTTTTCAGGCTCAATATATGCATACTTACCTGTCTGATGATTTCTCAATAAATATTCTTCTGCCTCATTTTTGTCATATCCTTTATCAGACTTCCAAACTCTATAATAATCAACATACCATTCCTTTGGCCAAACATCATTATGTTCTCCTGATCCTGCATCTGTATAAATATTTAAAATAGTACCCATTTCATAATCTGGAGAACCATAAATAACACGAACCAATTGATTATCATAATAAAATTTCAAGCTGTTTGGTGTCCAATCCATTGCATAAATGTGAAACTCTTCTGTTGGATTTCCTTGCGGAACTGCATCTTGATTAATCCACCAGCTTGTTTGAAAATTCGGATCATTCCATCCATACGCAGCTGTTCTCCAGGCATTTGGTGTACTAAAAAATGTTTCTAAAATATCTATTTCACCAGTTTGTTTTGAATTAAACCAGTCATCTGTATCTTGCTGCATTCCAACCATCCACCATGCCTGGTGTCCACCGCCACCACAATTTGCTAATTTGGCACGTATTTCAAAATATCCATACTTTGTTTTATATCCATACCAAGTATCTCTATCCTGATTATCTGTTGTTCCACTAAAATTATGTATCCAGCTTTTATCAAAAGACATAATCGCTGACGATTTTACCGTTCCATCATGTTCTGGACTCCACGCCTGCTGATCTTTAGTAATATATTCCACCAAGCATCCGTTTTCAAATCGATAATTTGCTTTTGCATTTTCTGGATT
Source organism: Dorea sp. (assembly GCF_977044405.1). Classification (NCBI taxonomy): domain Bacteria; kingdom Bacillati; phylum Bacillota; class Clostridia; order Lachnospirales; family Lachnospiraceae; genus Dorea; species Dorea sp. Next base: position 28,729 of record NZ_CDRRQK010000018.1, on the reverse strand, counting down.
TTTACTCCAATGCGGTAGATAATAATCGGTCCACTTAGATTTATCCAACGAATCACCATTAAATTCATCAGCATAATCCAAAGTATATCCTGGTTTATCAACCGGATTTGCCGGCATATCTGCCGCTTGAATTTTCATTGGAATCATCATCCCAATAACCGCCATAATTCCTACTAAAAATATTTTTCCAATCTTCCTCAATATTTTTCCTCCTATTCTTGTTCACGTAGAAAACATAAAAATCTATCTACTCCACCTCCTATCTTTTCTACTCCATTTGGTCTTTCACCAGCAACTTCTGACACATCAAAAAAATCACCATTTTGACTTTTTTCGGTTTTCATAAAGCTATCACTTCCAAATATATCCTTTTCAATTCCTACATACTCATCTCCCCAGTATGTACATTCCTCAGGTTTTATATTATTTTCGGTACAAATTTTTTCTAAAATTACATCAATATTATCACTTTTACTCGTAACTCCTACTTCAAGATATTTTGCATCGCATGTTGGTACAACATCTATACCATGTTTTTTCCCAATTGTTTGTGCAAGATTAATTAATCCACCAAGTCCGCCTTCCATTCCATGTTCTTTTAAAATTTCTTTCAAATGTCCAAGCTCATCCTCTTGCATGAACAAATTATCGCCTCTCTGACTTTCTACCATAAGATCAATTTTGCAATAATTCGGCCTGCTAAATACAATATCCGTATCAAAGTCATATTTTTCTTTTAATGTTTGATGTATTTCAAAACAAATCTGATGTATCTTCAAAATAGCCTCTTTATCTGGAACCATATTTTCAAATATATATGGTATTCCATTCTTAAAGGAATAGTTATACGCACCTCTCCCTAATCCAAGATAAAGATTTTCCAACTCTTTCTCCGTAAAATAACTTTCGATTCTTCCTCCCGCAATGTTTTCTATAGTTGTTCCACTGACAATTATTAGTTTAATCCCCTTTTGTAACAGCGGACGCATCGCTGCAACTGCTTTATCTACAGGCGCTCTTCTCGACATTACGGCCGTTCCATCCCAATCAAAAAAAATAGCCTTATATTTTCTCCACATATCGATCTCCTTCACCTTCCAGTATTATATCTTTTTCACCAATCGAAAAACTTATTCTATCCCCTTCTATAATTTCAAATATCGCTTCATCCTTGGATACAGTCACTTCCAGTAACGTTCCTTTTCGTTTGAGCCTGAATCGGTATTCTTCCCATTCTTTTGGAATTACAGGTTTGAAACGCAATTTCGAATCCTGACAACGTACTCCTGCAAAACCATTCACAATTGCCTGCCATGTACCTGCCATATTTGCTGCATGGATTCCTGCATAAAAATTATTATGATAGTCATCCAAATCCATTCTTGCCGATTGGGAAAAATATTTATAAGCTTCATCCAAATATCCGATATCACAAGCAACTATTCCAAATATGCATGTTGATAATGAAGAATGATGTAACGTCACTTCTTGATAAAAATCATAATTTCTTCTTATTTCTTCTTCCGTAAATAAATTGCTATGTAAATACATTCCCAATATCGCATCTGCCTGTTTTGACATTCTATGACGCATTATAAATAATGGATGATAATTTTCATAAAGCCATGCACGTTTTTCCGGCGGTATCTTAGATTCATCCCATGGTTTTCTCATCATAAATCCATCATCCATTGGATATATTTGACGTTTTTCATCATACGGAAAATACATCTTCTCAATAATCTGATTCCACATTTCTATCTCTTCTATAGAAAAATCTATTTTTTCTTCCAAACGAGATAATACTTCCGGCGCATTTTCATTCAAATAGTTCACTGCTCCTACAGCATCTCTCAAATTTTCACGCGCCATGAGATTTGTGTAAAAGTTATTGTCCACCAACACATTATACTCATCTGGTCCTGTTACATCACAAATACAGTATCTTCCATCTTTACATTCTGCAAAGCTTCCAACATCAGCCCACACTCTTGCTGTTTCTATTAAAATTTCTGCTCCTTTTTCTTTGAGATACTCCACATCTCCACTAACTTGTAAGTAAAGCGATAATGCATACGCTATATCTGCATTGATATGATACTGTGCTGTTCCCAACGGGTAATATGTCGAAGCTTCTGCCCCATTAATGGTACGCCATGGATATAGTGCACCTTTCATATGTCCTAATATTCTTGCTCTTTCTCGCGCCTGATCCAATGTTCCATATCTGTAATCAAGCAATTTCTTTGCAACTTCCGGTTCTGTGTATATCAAAACCGGCAGTACATACATCTCTGTATCCCAAAAATAATGCCCTTCATATCCTTCACCAGAGAGTCCTTTTGCTCCCATTCCTGTATGTCCGTCTCTTCCTGCTGCTTGAATAATATGGTACAAATTAAAGTGAATTCCTTGTTGTACAGCTTCATTCCCCTTGATTTCTACATCCGCTATTTTCCAAAAGCTTTCCATATATTCTTTCTGATATTTTTCCAGATAAAGGCCGCCATCCGTTTCTGCCGCTTCTAATTCTTTATTCACAAATGTTTCCAACTCATTTTTTCCCATATCAAGCGCAGTTGAATAACAAATAAATTTATCTAATTTTACAGTTGTTCCCTGTTCACATTCCACAGATACCGAAATTTCTGCCATCATCTCTTTTATGTCTTTTTGCCAGGACAACTCTTTTATCAAATCATTGTTTTTCCATAACACATGTGAACTTCCGCATGCCATTGTCAATTGACTTCCCTTTGTTGTGCCTTCATAATACATTTTATTATTTTTTGCCCACATTTTGTCTGGATCCAGCCTACGTCCAAAAGGACCATAATCAACAATCGGATTGGTTTTCCTTGTGTGATTTTCCACATCTGTCTGCATTTTTGAAACAAATTGAATTTCTCCCGAATAGTTTAATGGTGTTACCCTATATGAAATTAACATTATATTTTTTCTGGCAAATGAAACCAATCGCAAAATCTGAATTCTTGTTTTTTTCCCTTTCGGAGATGTCCAAATAAGTTTTCTTTCCAGAATTCCTTCTTTCATATGAAGCACTCGTTCATACTTTTCCACTGCACCGTCCATCATGTCAAATTTTTCGTCAGCAAGTATTACGTGTGTTTCTTTTAAATTCGGCAAATTCAAAAGAGACTGACTTAAAAGTGGAGAACCAAAATTAGCTTCTCCATAACGTATTTTTTCACTTTCATAGAATCCATTCACAAAATTGCCTTCTAATCCGGTATCTATGTCAAAATCATAGGCTTCCTCAAAAGTTCCTCGTGTTCCAATATATCCATTGGACAGGGCAAATGTTGTTTCATTTCTATAATTATTATTTATATCAAATTCCGTTTCTGTAATGTCCCATACCTGAATTGGATAAATCGGTCGTTTATCTGTATCCATTTATTTTCTCCTTATATTTAACTTTTTAACGTACCTTCCAGAAAATTTCTTCATCTTTAATAAAAGCCATTAAGAATTCATATGCATCTGGTTCTAAAGCCGTTTCATGTTTCAAAAGTGCCTGATATTTTAAATTATTTATTCCTCTGACTTTTGTCATCTCTTCTGGCAGTTCTAATATCATTCGTTCTTCCCATTTATATTTGCCATTTTCTTCCAATCCTTGCGGACAGCTAAATATTGTCGTATCTCTTTCAGGCCAATTATCGTCACCCGCACAAGAATGAATTAATCCACAAAACACTTTCGGCTCATACCCATTTTTTTCATTTAACATATCCAAGACTTCACACACAAAATAATACAATGCTGAATGATCCCCATGGGTATCATATTCGGATGTTGTAAAAATAACATCCGGCTTCTTTTCCTCCAATAACACCTGTAAATCTTCTACAAACGTTTCTCGATTATACGCTCCATGTTTTCCATATTTTCTCATATGGAATTCTGCTTTATCTTTTAACCCATATGTTTCTTGTGCGCAAGATGATGAATAAATTTTTTGTTCGTTTTTTTCATTATAGAGATGTGTCAAAAAACTTTCACTTTCCGGCATTCCAGTATCTGCATATCCCATAATTTCAAATGATTCTTTGTTGCTTCCAAGAGTTTCCAATCCTGCTACACTTTCCTTAAGTCTTGCACAACCTTTAGAATAGTCCTCACATCCATAATCACCATTCGTGGCCATCACAACCGTACATGGAATATTGTTCTTTTGACAAATTCTAATTACTCCTGACGCCATCAAGATTTCATCATCCTGATGCGGCACAATAATCATGACATTATTACATACTTTTTTTATATCCAGATTCATTTTCTAATCCTCATATTTAATTTTTTCTTTAACCCTTTACTGCGCCCGCTGCTACACCTGCTATAATATATTTTTGCATAAATACATAAAAAATCATAAGTGGTGCAACTCCAAGCATTAGCATTGGGAATAATGCTGTCCAATCTGTTGCAAACTGTCCAATATTTCTTGTTACTTCCTGAAGAATAACGTCATTTTCTCTGCTCTGCAAAAACAAAAGTGGCGTCATAAATTCATTCCATACATTTAATGTTACAATAATTACTACAGTAGAAATAACTGGTTTCAACAAAGGTAGTACTATCAGGAAAAATCTTTTAAACACAGAGCATCCATCAATTGCTGCTGCCTCTTCCAATTCCTTTGGAATTGTAGATTCAATAAATTCTTTAAATAAAAATACCGCCTGAGGTGTATTAATTGCTACATCTACAAGAATAACGGACCACAAAGTATTCATTAACCCAAATCCTTTTACAATTTTATACAAACTAACAATGTTCATCTGAAATGGGACAATCAATCCAGCAAGAAACAGAAGAAAAACTCTGGTTCCCATTTTGGACTTTGTTCTTGCCAATGCATATCCTGCCATAGAGCCAAATATAACAATCAAAATCACCGCTGTTGCAGTAATAAACAATGTGTTTCCAAATGCTCTCGGAAACTCCATATTTACCCACGCATTTACATAGTTATCCAACCGAAGTACTTTAGGCAAACCAAGCGGATTTGCTGTTGCCTCTTGTGAACTTTTTAAAGTTGTAACAATTAAATAATAAATTGGTATAAACCAGATTACCGCTATTAAAATCATAAAAATTTCGGTAATCGCAAGATTTCTTTTTTCTTTTCTCATTGTATTGCCTCACTCCATTTTCCCATTAATTTTGTTACTACTGCACTAATTGCAAGAACGATAATGAAGAAGCATACACCAAAGGCTGAGCCTGTACTGTAAAATCCTTCTGATATTCCTTTTTTCATCATAACCGTCATAACTGTCTGTGTGGCATCACCAGGTCCACCTGATGTCATAGAATAAATAATATCAAATACTTTCATTCCGCCAATCAATCCTGTAACAATTACAATTTTCACCGATGGACACATTAATGGTAAAGTTACATACATAAATTTTTTCAATCCACTGGCTCCATCAATTTCTGCTGCCTCATAAAGATCCGGAGAAATGCTCTGTAAATTTGCAAGGAAAATAACCATTGCCCAACCTGTCCATTGCCAAATTTGTGTTAAAATAACAGAATATAATGCATTTTTCGATGTGAAAAAATTCAACGTTCCAAATCCCAACTGATGCAAAATATTATTAATTAACCCAAAATCCGAAGATGACATAATAAAGTTCCATAAATATCCTATAATCAAAGAACTAAATACTGCCGGAAAGAAAAATACTGCTCTCAGCAGATTTCTGCTTTTTAATTTCTGATTTAATATAAATGCAAGCGGCAATCCGAGAAGCGTTTGAAATCCAGTTAATAAAATTGCATAGATAACCGAATTTTTAATGGCCGCCAACATAACCGGTGTTTGCAATACCTTTATATAATTCTTTAATCCCACAAAATGAAGATTAATTGGGTTCATATCCGTGTAATCTGTAAAACTATAATAAATCGTATACAAAAACGGGGTAATACTAAATAATAAATATATAATCAGTGCTGGTAAAATAAAAATAATAAAATATTTTCCAAGCTCACCAGCTCGTAGTTTTTTCTTTTTCACCATTTTTCATTCTCCTAAAAAATCAAAAGGTGCCTTGCGCCACTTGGGACGCGAGAGGCACCTTATTCATTCTTTTACTGTATCTTATTTTTCAAGCAATTCTTTTACTGCCGAATCAACATTCTTCAATGTTGTATCCAAATCCTGTTCTCCCAGAAGGTATGACTGCATTTCTGTTCCGTATGTTTCATGTGCACTTGCTGCATCTCCCCATTCATTCCATGGACAATATACATTACCCGCTTCCAATGCTTTTGATGCACTTGCATATTCTTCTGGTAATTCAAATTTAGCTCCTTCAAGATAAGACGAACCACCCTGATTATCCTCCCAGAATGCCTTCTGTCCTTCCTCTGTAGAAAGTGCTTTTAATACTTTCATTGCTGCATCTTTATTTTTTGATGATTTATTTACCGCAAAACCACATCCTGGTCCTCCAATCAGCCATCCATCACTTGCTTTCGTTCCATAGAATGGCATCATATCAACCTTAAGATCTGGATTTTTCTCTTCAATAGTATCCAAATCCCATGGACCCGAACAGAACATTGCTGCTTTTCCGGTTGCAAATTCCTCAAGAGCCTGATCATGGTCAATTCCTACCATATCCTTTGTGTATACTCCATCAGTAATCATCTCTGACCATTTTTCAAGATATTTATTCCAGTTTCCTTCCAATGTTGTTTTTCCGTTTCTGTATTTTTCTCCGAAATCTTTTCCTTCATCCGTTGAAAGATATTCTGCCGTTACAAAAGCCATCGAATTCTTTAACATTGGCTCCCATGATTTTAATCCTGCTGCTAATGGTTTAATTCCAAGATCTTCAAATTTCTTGCATACATCCAAATATTCATCAAATGTTGTTGGCAATTCAATATTATTTTGTTCAAACAATTCTTTGTTAAAATATGTTCCTTCAAACCAGCTAATTCCCGGTAACGCATATACATCTCCATCGTAGCTATATACATTTGTTCCTGCATCAGAATATTTCTTTCCAAGATCATTGACTTTTTCCAGATAACCTAATTTTGCATGTTTTAATGCAGATGCTGGTGATTCACAAATAATATCTGGTCCTTCTTCGGCCGACAGCTGTGTATCAACAACTGTGTCATAATTTGAATTATCAATAAATTGGAACTCAATTTTTACATCCGGCACTTCTTTTTCCAGGTAATCCAAAAGTGTTTTCACAGTATCTTCATTGTTCCAATACGTCATTCGAATTTTTGTTTTTCCGTCACTTGTTTTTTCCGAACTACTATCAGAACTTTTGCCACACCCCGCTACTAATCCTGCTACCATTGTGGCACATAACAGAACGCTTACGATTTTTTTCTTCATATCTTTTGTCCTCCTCTATTTGCTTTAATTATACTTTTTAACCATATATATTAAAATTGTACATTTTTTGGATTTATAACATTTTTTCAAGAAATTCTTCTATACGAAAAGCAGGAAGCCATTACTCAGCTTCCCACTTTTTATTTATTCTCTATCACTTTTCTAATTTTAACAGAAAAACAAATCATACCATCATCTGTAATCGAGCTATATAAGCCACACTCCTCATCATAATACATGCGAATTCTTTCACGAATATTATAAATTCCATACCCCTTTCCAGGGGTATTTAAAATCTTCTCCAATTCTCCTTTATCTACCTGCAGACCATTATTATATACATGAAATACAAGAAATTCTTCACCATATATGTACTCTATCTTTATTTTTCCTCTCTCATATTCACACAAATCCACTCCATGACATATTGCATTCTCAACAATTGGTTGCAATAAGAAGTTCGGCATTTGACATTCCATTCCTGCTTCATCCAACTGATACTCTACATCAAAATTATCTTCATGTGATTTTAGTTGAATTTGTAAATATGCTTTAATATTTTCCAATTCATTTTGTACAATTGTAATCTGCCTTCCTCCATTTAGTGCCGTCCGGTAGAATTTTGCAAGAAGTCCAGTGATTTCTGCAATATCGTCCTGCTCTGACCTTATAGCTTTCCATTTAATGCTAGACAAACAATTATACAAAAAATGAGGATTCATCATTGCTTGCAATGCTTTTAACTCTTCTTTTCGCTTTTCCAAACCTAATTGGTACATATCCTGCATCATTTGATTTATTTTCATACACATTTCGCGAAAACTTTCTGCCACAATTCCTATTTCATCAGAATAATCCTGCTCTATCTTTAGGTCAAAATTTCCTTTACTAATCTCTTCCGCTCCATGTTTTAGTTGAAGAATTCTCGTACTTAAAATTTTAGAAAGCACACTCATCATAATCAATGCAACCGCAAGACACAATCCCATCACCAACACCGTCGTTGCTAGAATTTCTCGAATTTGATCCGAAATTTCCGATTTATCGATATAATAATATAATCTCCATCCATTATCCATTTCCTTAGAAGACACTAATATATACTTTTTAGTTTCGTAAACCCTTTCTTCTCGGCTTTTTTCGATATGTTCATGAATATTTTTATTTATTTTTTTATCTTCAATTGTTCGTTCTACTATTTTCTTTCTATTCGCATCCACCAAAAGAATTCCATTTTTCAGATAGTTTGATTGAAAAATCCCATCCAAGAATTCATCTTCAAACACTTCTAATTGCATATATCCAATTGCCGTCGATGAAGTCGCCGAATCCAAAATCATTCTTGTTGCACAAATCCGATTGCCTTCAACACTCCATTCTGTTTTAAAATTATTTTGGTTTTTACTGAACCAATTTCTTCTTTCTTCCTCCTCTAATGGTTTCAAAAAACTCCCCAATGACTGTTTAACATATGGCGAATAAATTTCTATTCCTTTTATCTTATCATCGCTAGCTATAAAATACCAAAATGTAGGCTCCACCGAATCGTTCATTTCTTTCACTAATGCATTTCTATTTTTCAATCCATTTTCCAAACTTCCTCTTAACTTTGCATTATATGACAAGTATTTAATATTGTCATTTTCTCGTTGAATATCATTTTGCAAACTATAAGAGATTGCATCAACATTACTTTCCATTGTATGCTTAGTCTGTCTTATCAAATTTTTTTTAGATACATAATATGAATACATACCTAACACTAAAATTGGTAACATAACCAATATCAAGTAACTAATAATCAATTTTTTCCTAATAGATGCTTTTCCGTAATACCAGTTCCATATTTTTTTCATATTTTTTCTCTCAATTGCTTTGGGGTAATTCCATAATAATTTTTAAATAATCTATTAAAATATGATTGATTTTCATAACCGCAAGCCTTAGCAATCTGAACAATTTTTAATGTTCCTTCTTCAAGCATAATTTTAGCTTTCATCATTTTCACATCAGTTATATATTTTACCAACGTTTGTCCAGTTTCTTTTTTAAAAATATAACTAATATATGCTGGTGTTAAATTCACATTTTCTGCCACATAATTCAAACTAATATCTTTCGCATAATCTTTTTCTACCAAATTTTTAATTTTATGAATAATCCTTGAATCATCTTGCTTTTCTAACGCCAAAGAATCTAACATCTTGTCCATAGACTCTCCGTAAATCTCCAGCATTGTTCTTGCATCTTTTGCCCGAAACATTCCTTCCGACGAAGCCAAAACCTCTTCCATTTCTATTTTCGGAGATTTATCATACAAAGATTTAATAATAGAATATAATATATTTTGCAAATATAATTTACTAACTTTGTCTAATGACAATATCGTTTTCTTTAACAATTCGTTTTGTTTTCTAATTAATTCTAAATCCATAGACGTAAATGCTTGCTCCAATTTTTTACCGGCGCTTTCTACATCCGAGGCATAATATTCTGTTTCGTTAAAATAGGATTTCACCATAATAATTTGATTATCGTAGCCAAATATCTCTCTTTGTATTTTATGAATTTCAACCAATTGCTCTTCTAATTTCGCATCATTTTCTATCAGATCACTAATAATCATTACCGCTTCGCTTTGCGTTTCTTTATGCAGATCCATTAAAAACTTTTTTGATTGCTCTTCTATCTTATCTCCAACTAAATATTTTTTATCTCGTACCAATAAATACGCTTCATTAGGATACATATTGAAATATAACACATTTTTTCCCATATACATTTTCAAAAAATGAGTAAATAGCTCTTCATATTCTTCATAAAAATTTTCTGCAAACTCCACATCCAACAATTTGCATCCTGCCTTATTTGGTTCAAAAAGTATCTGGTTTACTTTTTCTCTGTCATCATCTGCAATATATGCCCTATTAAATATCTTATAAAATAAATTCTTGCGATTCTGAATTTCGGCATTTTGATTTTGCTCATCTTTTTTGTTATCATCATTAATTGTTTGTATAACAGAACTCATTAACTTTTGAAATTCATCAATCTCTATAGGTTTTAACAAATAACTTACGGCATTTGCTTCCAATGCCTGTTTTGCATAATCAAATTCCCCATATGCGCTATAAATTATAATTTTTATCTCCGGCCATCTCTTATACACTTCTTTCGCCAATTCTAACCCATTCATAATAGGCATCTTTACATCCGTAAACAAAATATCTATTTTGTACTTTTTAATATACTGCAATGCCTCTTTTCCATTTGCCGCTTGCATGATTTCTAATGGATATTTATATTTTTTTATAAGCCAAGAAATCCCCTCTCTTTCTTCGCGTTCATCATCTACTAATAAAATTTTCATCTTTTCATCCCTTTATATTATCGCATCCGCACATGGTTCTTGTGCATTTTGCACATATTTTATATAGTATACTCGCTATTTTATGAAATAGCAACCCAAAATTCTCTAATTTAAATGTACTACTTCATCAATTTTTCTAAATCTACCTTTTGTAATATAGATAAAATAAAAATAAAAATCATCCCTATAATGACAAATATCCCTCCCTTAGGTTCCATAATACACCTAAAGAGAGGGGTGTTCATTATCTAAAATTTCATTTCCGTTTTAAGTTCTTGATTTCTTCTCGCAGTCTTTTTATTTGTTCTTCTTTTTGATTTAATTGCCCACTCTGCTGCCTTATTTGCTCATTCCGCTGCCTTATTTGCTCATTCTGCTGCCTTAACTCCTTGTCTAATTCTCCCAGTTCTTTTTTCTTTTCTCTCAGTTCTTTTTCCTTTTCTTCCAGTTCTTTCTGCATATCATCAATCATTAACTTCACTGTATTCCTATCCATTTCCAGCAATTCCTTCGAGAACATCTGCATCACCTCTTCAATATTCCGGCAGACATCGTAAACTTGCTCATATATTTTTTGAAGTCCGGATATTTTTCTATTAGTACTATAACAGATACCGGATCATCCAAACAAAAATGCAAGCCCTATGTGCAGCCAATTTTCTAACTTTAAACTTCCATCTTTATTTTGCTAAATATTTTTAAATTTGTCAATAGGTATAGTTGTATATTTTGAATATAGTTATATTTATCCACACATTATTTCTCTATGTATAAAAAATCGCCAATGCAATGCATTGACGATTTCACCATTCAATATTAGTCCTGTACGTATGGCATAAGAGCGATGTGACGTGCTCTCTTGATTGCTACTGTAAGAGCTCTCTGGTGCTTAGCGCAGTTTCCAGTAATTCTTCTAGGAAGAATTTTTCCTCTTTCAGAGATGTACTTTCTTAATTTTGCTGTATCCTTGTAATCGATTTCGTTATTCTCTTTTCCACAGAATACGCAAACTTTTTTTCTTCTGCGTCCGCCGCCTCTTCTTTTGAAGCCGCCTTCTGGACGATTTCCTTTATCGTAAGCCATTTTGGTTTCTCCTTTCAACAAAATGAAATTCCGGCTTGTACCACTCGTAGTACGAAAGCCTAATTAAAAGGTAATTCCTCATCAATTCCATCTGGAATATTCATGAAGCCGTCACCTGCATCAGATGCTGGTGCTGGAGCCGGTGATGGAGCTGCCGCACGGAAACTTCCTGCATTTGCGTCGCTTACTGCCTTGCTTTCAGCAAATTCCTGATCTTCTACTACAACGTCTGTTGTGTAAACTTTCTGTCCATCTTTATTGGTATAGCTTCCTGTCTGAATACGTCCGGTTACGATAACTTTCAGTCCCTGACGGAAATATTTCTCAGCAAATTCTGCACTTCTTCCGAAAGCAACACATCCGATAAAGTCTGCGCTCTGCTCTCCGTCGTTGTTACGTCTGAATCTGCGGTCTACAGCCAATGTATATCTGGCAATTGCCATAGAGTTATCTCCCTGAGAGTATCTTACTTCAGGGTCTCTTGTTAAGCGTCCCATCAAAATTACTTTATTCATATAATACCTCTACTTCCTGCTTATGCATCCTGTCTAACGCATAAAAATCTGATTACATTATCCATGATGCGAATTCTCTGTTCGATTTCGCTTGGAGTCTCTGCATCAGACTCGAAGTGGATGAAATAATAGTATGCTTCTTTCATCTTCTGAATCTCGTAAGCTAATCTCTTCTTACCCCATTCATCAACGTCAGAGATCTGTCCACCGAAACGTTCAACTAATGCTTTCACCTTTTCGATTACCTGAGCTCTTTCGTCGTCTTCGATTTTTGCACTGACAACAACAGCTAATTCATATTTGTTCATGTCGTCTTGCACCTCCTTCTGGTCTTTTGGCCCCCGCTCATCTTATGTGGGAGCAAGGATTTCTGCCTCTTATTTAAGGACAGAATTATTGTATCACGAGTTATTATGATATCATAAAGTCCTGATTCTTTCAAGCCTTTTTCTTCAATTCTTTTGTATTTTTTTCAACTAATTTTCTTGCAATCATAATCTGATGTCCGCATCCCATACATTTTAACCGGAAATCAGCACCCACTCTTAAGATTTCCCATTCTTTACTTCCGCACGGATGCTGTTTTTTCATCGTTACGACATCGCCTACTTCGTAATTATATTCTTTTTTCATTACTGCTGCGTCTCCTCTTCTTTTACTCCTCTTACGACAAATCTGTGATTATCGCTGGCGCTGGTACAGGTTGATAATGTAACAATCTGGCTCTGTGTCGTCACTTCCACACCCGTATCATAAAGAGCTGTAGATTTCGTCATATCCAGAAAGCTCTGATATGCCTCATCAGACTCAAATGCTGTCTGATACGAATCCGATGTATCCAGAACCTGGCCCGCAGAATAGATATGATATTTCAGTATCCGTCCATCCACCGTATAGATGTAAAAATACGGATTCTGCTCCCAGAAACTCTTTTCTTCGTAGTCCTGCAGATGCCGGAACATCGAACCATCTTTCATTCTGTGACCAAAGATCAGCGTATTTCTGTCTGAAAAATCTTTGTTATTATCTACATTTAAAAATATCGTTCCGAGCGTATTTTCATTTGCTGAAAATGTTTTTTTCAAATATTCGCTGTTATTTTTTCCCTGTACGACCGGATAATTGATCTGGCTTGGTTCCTTCGGAAATCTTATCCATCCGATCGTATCTGCATTAATCTCCAGAAGCTTCGAAAAATCCACACTGAATCCATCCGTCTCCGGTTCCCCGTCTCCATTATTATCTGTACTGTTACTGTCATTCTGTGTGATCGCAAGCTTTCGTACTTTATCGTATTCGCTCCTTCCACTTAAGTATCCTTTTCCAATCATGCCTAACTGGAATGCCGATACGGCAAATACTACCAGCGCAACAATCAGTATAATATTGGTGATAATTCTGCCTATGCTCTTTTTCTTTCTTCTTCCTTTGTGATAATGTTTTCGACCATGTCTTCTTCTACTCATATTCTCACATCTTTCTATTCTTTGCTATTTTCTATTTTCCCATATATTCCTGCGTTTGAACAAGCCTCTGCACCCTGTCCCTGCGTTTTATATGGCTATCATTTTTATCTTACCACACTCCGCTTACATTCGTCACTTCCCCGAATCAAAATCTTTAGAAATTTTAATACTCAGTTTATTGTTTTTTTCCCAGTCTGGCGTATCATTAAATGTATATTACCGCTTTATATCAGGACTTACACTATCTCCTGTAAAAGCACATGCCGAAAGGCTATGAAAAGATAGATTTTTTATTAAGAGGTGACACTATGAAACTAAAAGACAAATTTATCCGTTTTATGTATGGAAGATACGGGATAGACTCCTTTGGAAAATTCACGATCTGGGGCTCCCTGATCATTATGCTGATTGCCGGATGGACGCATAACAATCTGCTTTCCCTGATCGCCTGGGCGGGCATTATCTATTCTTACTACCGCATGTTTTCAAAAAAGACATACAAACGTGCTACAGAAAACCAGAAATACCTGCAGATGACCCGCGGTATCCGCACTTTCTTCTATAAACAGCGTAATTTGATGACTCAGAGAAAGACACATCACATTTATAAGTGTCCGACCTGCAAACAGAAAATCCGTGTTCCAAGGAGAAAAGGAAAAATCAAGATCCGCTGCCCGAAATGCAACACAACATTCATAAAAAGAAGCTAATGAGGTTATCCTATGTTCGGTTATATTTCAATTAATAAAGCGGAAATGAAATTCAAAGATTACGATGTCTACCATTCCTATTACTGTGGACTATGCAAAGTTTTAAAAGAATGTTATGGTAGAAGAGGTCAGGTAACTTTATCTTTTGACATGACATTTCTTGTGGTTCTGCTCACTGGGTTGTATGAGCCAGACACAAAGACCGAGATGGTCCGCTGCGTCGCACATCCAACGCAGAAACACGCTGCGAAGACCAATGAATTTACAGAATACGCCGCAGCCATCAATATGATTCTCTCTTATTATAAGTGCGAAGATGACTGGATAGACGAGCGCAAAAAGAAATCTTTTGTTGCGGCAAGGCTTCTGAAATCAAAGCTAAAAGAAATAAAAAAAATATATCCTGTAAAATGTAAGGTCATTTCCGAAAATCTCGCTGAAATATCCAGGCGTGAAGCCGAAAATGAACAGAACCTGGATCTTATGTCCGGGCTCTTTGGTAATATTATGTCTGAGATTTTCGCTTACCGGCATGATGAATGGGAATCTTTGCTTCGTAAGATGGGATTTTTCCTTGGCAAATTCATCTATCTGATGGATGCTTACGATGATGTAGAACAAGACATAAAGTCCGGAAGTTACAATCCATTAAAAACCGTTTATCAGGAAGATCCAGCATTTGCAGATGACTGCCGTGGACTTCTGACGCTTATGATGTCGGAATGCTCCAGAGAATTTGAACAGCTTCCTGTTCTGCTTCATGCAGAGATTATCCGGAATGTACTCTATTCCGGTGTATGGAGCCGTTACACTGCAGTGACAGCAAAACGCATAGCCGCAAAAGAGAAATCAAAAGCCTCTGAATCAGAAAAAAATTCCAATAACTGTGCTGACACTGCTGATTCTATGACTTCAGATAATCACACCGAAGATAATACACATCCTGACACAGAGAATTCAACAACAGGAGATCAAGAACAATGACAGATCCATATAGCGTCTTAGAGATATCTCGTGATGCCTCAGACGATGAAATAAAAAAAGCATATCGTAAACTAAGCCGGAAATACCATCCGGATGCGAATATCAACAATCCGAACAAAGACCAGGCCGAAGCCAAATTCAAAGAAGTACAGCAGGCCTATCAGCAGATCATGAAAGAACGTGAATATGGCACTTCCGGCAATACCGGATATGGTCCGTATGGTCAGAGTGGATATGGCACCGGCCAGGGTTCCGCAAACGGTGATTTCGGAAACTTTGGCGGTTTTGGTGGTTATGGTCCGTTCCGTGGATTCTACGGCGAATACCGTCAGTCCGGAAGTTCTTCTCAGGAAAGTGAAGAGGACCTGCATATGAGAGCCGCTGCCAACTTCATCAACAGCGGCCGTTACCAGGAAGCCTTAAATGTACTGAACGGAATCAACGAACACACTGCACAGTGGTACTATTACAGTGCCATTGCCAATTCCGGACTTGGCAATAACGTAACTGCCCTGCAGCACGCCAAAGAAGCATTGCGTATGGAACCGGATAATTACCAATACCAGATGTTAGTGAATCGTTTTGAAAGTGGCGGAAGCTGGTACCGGCAGCGTCAGAATCCTTACACGACTACCTTTGGCGGCGGCAGTGACTGGTGCGTAAAATTATGTATTGCCAACATCGTCTGCAACCTGTGCTGTGGCGGCGGAATGTGTTGTGGTGCTCCGGGCGGTTATACCGGCGGCGGTGGACATTATATGTAAGGACACACCTTTAAGTATTTTACATTTTTACTAATCACAAATACACAGTAAAACTGTGACAACAATATACAATGTACTTTCAGCGCCTTTCTGTGTCTGGTTTTGTGAGTACATATCACCTAAAAGGAGGAAATTTTATGCTGGATTACCTTGTTTTATATCAAAGTGAATCCGGGAATACAAAGAAAATTGCCGCATCTATTTTCTCTCGTCTTCCGGGTAATTCGAAAGACCTGATCGATATAGATACGGATAAAAGAATTCCGGAGGCAAAAATCTATTTTATCGGATTCTGTGTACACCGCGGAAGCTGCAGTATGGAAGTCAGTGATTTTCTAAGTGATCTCAGCGGCAAGCAGATTGCTTTATTTGGCACCTGTGGTATGGAAGATTCCCCGGAATATTATAAAGATATTGCAGGACGCGTCAGCGCCTGGATCGAATCCGATAACGAATACCTTGGATACTTCATCTGCCAGGGAAAGATGCCTCAGAAAGTCCGCATGAAATACGAATCCATGCGCACCCCTGAAAATACGGCCCAGATCGACCGATGCGTCCGCAACTTCGATCTTGCCCTTACACATCCCGACAGTCTCGATGTGGAGCATGCGAAAGTGTTTGTGGATCATATGCTTAAGAAAATTGAATTATAATTACACATTAACAGATAAAAAGAAGAAGTTTAGCAACGTATGTAGTACCTCTCTAAACTTCTTTTTTTCTTATCTTACTACTTCACTCAATTCTGGTATTGCCTGCGCAGCCCCCGGACGTGTCACGGCAATTGCTGATGCTTTTGTTTCTTCAAATACATTATAATCTACAGAACCTGCCACTGACAGCTTCTCTTGCATATTTTGGTATTGCAAAAAACCTCGAAAACAAACGTTTCCGAGGTTTTAATAAGAGGCGCCAACCAGATTTGAACTGGTGATAGAGGTGTTGCAGACCTTTGCCTTACCACTTGGCTATGGCGCCAGATGACTCCAACGGGAATCGAACCCGTGTTACCGCCGTGAAAGGGCGATGTCTTAACCGCTTGACCATGGAGCCATGTATTTTGTTTTTGTGTTTTGTGTTTGTCACACGACCGATATTTAATATACCATAGACTTGATCGTTTGGCAAGTGTTTTTTGAAAATTTTTTAATATTTTTCATTTTTTTATTTGGAGATTTTTTATTTTTCGAATTTTTCCTTATTTTCTGCGGACAGAAAAAGCTTGTATGTTCTATTTCTGCCCGCATGTTGTTCGGTTCATAATCGTAATAACGAATCCATATGTCCCTTACAGAAGTATATGATATAAAATCAAATGTGTTACATCAGAATCAGATCTTACATGCCCCTGTCGTCATCCTAATTACTAGCGATTGTGATCTACCTTGTCCATATGCTCAATAAGCCGGAATATCTGACTTGTATATCCCCACTCATTATCATAGAAACAGATGACCTTGAAAAAATGAGAATTCACCTGAATTCCCTGCCTTGCATCAAAGATCGATGCATGTGAATCTCCGATAAAATCCGAAGATACAACTTCATCATCTACATAATCCAGAATACCAGACAAATATGTCATAGAGGCCTCCTGAACTTTTTTGCAGATCTCATCATATGATGCCGGCTGTTTTAACGCTACATTCAGATCAACAATTGATACATCTGAAGTTGGAACACGGTAAGAAATACCACTCATCTTATCCTTTAAAGACGGAATGACAAGCGAGATTGCTTTTGCGGCTCCCGTTGTAGATGGAATCAGATTGCCAAATGCCGAACGTCCGGTTCTCCAGTCTTTCTGGGAACGGCTGTCCACAACTTTTTGTTTTGCAGTTGCGGCATGAATTGTTGACATCAGTCCATATTCGATTCCATAATTATCTTCCAGCACTTTACAGATTGGTGCAAGACAATTCGTAGTACATGATGCATTCGATACAACCGGCATATCCGATGTATATTTGTCATGGTTAATTCCCATGATAAATGTCGGTGTATCCCCATCTTTTGCCGGTGCTGAGATAATAACTTTCTTCGCACCGCCTTCTAAATGGGCTTTTGCCTTTTCTGTTGTACAGTATGCACCTGTTGCATCAATAATATACTCTGCACCACATGCTCCCCATGGAATCAATGCCGCATCTGATTCTGAAAATACAGGAATCTTCTGTCCTTCAATGATCAGTCCATTCTCATATGTATCCAGTTCTCCCTGAAAACGTCCAAATGTAGAATCATACCGGATCATATACTTCATATAATCCAGGTCTGCATTGCGTACATTGATTCCGCATATTTTAAAAGTGTCCGGTTGATTGATGGCGATACGGAGTGCTACGCGTCCAATACGTCCAAATCCGTTAATGCCGATTGAAATTGCCATGTTACAATTACCTCCTATAAGACATACTTGTCCGCCGGTTATCATATTCCGGCTTTTATTATTAGAGGGGCACTGTTTTTTGGCTCTTTCTGATTCTTTTTGTAATCTGTTGTCAATGTAACATAGGAATATCTAAAATGCAACACATCCAAAAGTAATTAAAATATTAACGATTTTCTACATCTGATCGGCTTTCTCGACGAATCCCCGGATGACACTACATGAATTATGAAGCTGCTCTTTTTCTTTCTCTGTCAGGGAGATTTCCAGAATCTCTTCCACACCATTTTTACCGATCACACATGGCACTCCCGCCGGAACTCCCTGTTCTCCATATTCTCCTTCAAGAAGAACGGATACCGGAAGGATTCTCTTTTCGTCATGCATGACTGCTCTTGCAATATTGCTGAGTACGGCACCGATTCCAAATTCTGTACAGCCTTTTCCTTCTACGATGTGGAATCCACAGACCTTATCCTCCGCACTGATCTTATCAAAATCCATTTTATCCCGGTATTCCGGATGAATGCTCAGGTATTCTTTTACCGGTATCCCGCCAATCTGTATATGTGATACCGGAATAAACTGTGAATCCCCATGCTCTCCCATACAATAAGCCTGGATGGAATGACGGCTTACGCCGGTAATCTCAGATAACATTCTGCGAAGTCTTGCTGAATCCAGGGATGTTCCGGTGCTGAACACCTGATTTCTTGGGAGTCCCAGTCTTTTTCTTAAGAAATCAGCAATGATATCTGCCGGGTTGGAAATGCTGATCAGAATCCCATGAAATCCTGACTCTTTTAACGGTCCTACAATCGTATTCATCATCTTGATCGAATCATCGAACATATCCAGCCTTGTCTGTCCCGGAAGACGGCTCTTTCCGGCTGCCATCACCACGATATGAGCATCCGCACAGTCAGAATAATCTCCGGCTCTCACTGTAAAATCCCTGTCCAGATTAGAGGCCATATCGTCAAGATCCAGTGCCTGCATTGCCGCTTTATTCTTATCTATATCAATATATACGATCTCATCTGCCAGCCCCTGCATCATAAGGCTCAGTCCGCAATGAGATCCTACATGTCCTGCTCCGATAATTACGATTTTCCCATTTTTTATTGCTTTCATTTTTCCATTCCTCCGTCTTTTCCTGGTATACTGTCTCGGCTGGACATCTTTCCCGGTCAGGACAGTTGTATGAATATGTTACTCATTCTAGCACCATTGGTACTACCTGTAAATAGAGTGCGCTCTGTTTTTTCTTTTTTGAACCACAAAAAGCTCCTCAACTTTCGTTGAAGAGCTTTCCGTCTTTTAAAAATCTAGAGAATGGATTTTTTTAGAAGCACATTTTTCGGGGTTGAATATTCATTCTTTTGTACTTCTCATACAATATATCATATGAAATTCACTATGAATATAGTTTTAATCGACAGATTTTATTCTGTAAATTGTGCGCCGCACACAATTATGATAAAATATATCTATACTCTGATCAATATATGTCAGGAGGACCACACTTATGGCAATTAAATTACAGTCCCTGTATGAAGCAATTAACAACCAATTTGATGTCATCCTTCATACCAATAGTTTTTTTGATAAAGAAGTAACCTGGATCCATACCGTAGAACAGGGGGAATTCTCCCATCTGCTCCACGGTGATGAGCTGATCTTTAACTCCGGCCTGAATTTTACCTCTCAGGACTGGCTGAAAGAGTTTTTAAAATCATTGAAAGATGCACACGCCAGCGGACTGATCATCTCTGTAAAATCGCGTCCTGCCTTTTCCCAGGAGATTATCGACTATTGCAACGAGATACAACTTCCGCTGTTCTCCACTTCCTGGGACACTCCGTTCATCGATATCATGCGGATCTTTTCCGAGATTCTGCTAAAAAACGAACACCGCGAGACCAATCTTGCCGCTGCTTTGAAGAATGCGATCTATTACCCCGAAAATGAAGACTCCTATCTGAATCCTCTGGAGAGCAATGGCTTCTTCCGCGATATGAACTATACCGTCCTCATGATCAGCTGCCACACTTATGACAGTGATTCCGGTAATTCTTACCTGGAACAGCTGGAAAAGAAGATCCGTTATTTCATGTCTAAAGGGATCGTATATGAAGAAGGGAACCATCTGATCGTATTGTTTGCCGGTGAATCTGTAAACGATATATCTCAGAAGCTCTACGATGTCTGTCAGAATAACTCCGATGTCTATGCCGGGATTGGAACTACGGTCTCGCAGCTCACAGACATCCACCGCTCTTACGAGACTGCATTTACCGCCTATCAGCTTACCAAAACCGCTCTTCCTAAGAACTTCCTTGAGTACGATAAGCTTGGTGTATACAAACTTCTGGCCGATATCCGCAATCAATCTTTGACAGCAGATTTTCTGAACTCCACACTTGGCCCGCTTCTAGACTATGACGCTGTGCATCATACCGATTATCTGCATATCCTGGAAGTCTACTTTGATCATGACTGCAGCATCATCCATACCGCAGATGCACTTTATTGCCATAAGAATACGCTGTCGTACAAACTGAATAAGATAAAAGAACTTTTGGATTATGATATCCTGACCAATGAGAACCGGACAAACATCATGCTCTCTTTTTATATTTTAAGACTGGAAAAGCGCAGTATATAAATGTTCATTTTCTCATCTTCTGCGTGATTTCAAAGACCGCAGACCTGAATCTGTGTTATAATTTCAGGTAGAAATATCTAAACAATATAAACGTGGGAGGGATTCATTATGGATCAGAATCGAATCAAACGAAACCAGATGTTAGGCGCAAAGATTGTAAAAGAACTTACAGCCCGCAACATGGAAGCTTATTATACAGACTCCAAAGAAGAGGCTCTGAAGAAAGCATTGGAATTAATCCCGGAAGGAAGCAGCATCTCCTGGGGCGGTTCCATGTCTGTCAATGAAATCGGCTTAAAAGAAGCTGTCTGTCAGGGAAATTATCAGGTATACAACCGCGATACTGCACCGACACCGGAAGATAAGCGCAAGATCGAGCTTGCGGCATATGACTGTGACTACTTCCTGACCAGTGCAAATGCAATCACGGAAGATGGAATTATGATCAATATCGACGGACATTCCAACCGTGTATCCTCTATCGCTGCCGGACCACGGAATGTGTTGATGATCATCGGAATGAATAAAGTTACACGCGATGTAGATTCTGCCATGTCCCGTGCAAGAAATGAAGCCGCTCCGATTAACGCACAGCGTTTCAACCTGAACACCCCTTGCTGCAAAACAGGTGCCTGTTTCGACTGCAAAACACCGGATACGATCTGCTGTCAGATCCTGATCACCAGATATTCCAAGACACCGCAGCGCATCAAAGTCATTCTGGTAAATGAAGATCTTGGATTTTAACATACAGATTTTCTTGACTTCACCTTACGTATTTGTTATACTTAACAGTACGTAAGGCATGGCGCCATAGCCAAGTGGTAAGGCAAAGGTCTGCAACACCTCTATCACCAGTTCAAATCTGGTTGGCGCCTCTTATGAAAACCTCGGAAACGTTTGTTTTCGAGGTTTTTTATTACTAACACAGAAACAGGGAATTACAACTACCCTTTCCCCGGATTCATATAACCACATCTAACTTTTATATTTACAAACACGCACCCGAAAGGAGACCTATATGAAATCACTCGTACTGGCAGAAAAGCCATCCGTTGCCCGCGACATCGCCCGTGTTCTTGGCTGTCATAAGAACATTTCCGGTGCGATCGAAGGCAGCAACTATATCGTAACCTGGGCACTTGGCCATCTGGTCACACTCGCCGACCCCGAAGAATATGACAAAAAATTCAAAACCTGGGATATGTCCTATCTCCCTATGGTTCCAGAGAAATGGGAACTCGTCGTAATCAAACAGACATCCAAACAATACCATAATGTAAAGACACAACTTTTCAGAAAAGACGTCTCTGAAATCATCATTGCTACCGATGCTGGTCGTGAGGGCGAACTCGTTGCCCGCTGGATCCTGGATAAATCAGGCTGTCATAAACCAATCAAACGTCTGTGGATCTCTTCTGTTACCGACAAAGCAATCAAAGAAGGGTTCGCCCACTTAAAAGATGGCCGTGCATATAACGACTTATATCATGCCGCACGAAGTCGTGCCGAGGCAGACTGGCTGGTTGGAATTAACGCTACCCGTGCACTGACCTGTAAGTATAATGCACAGCTTTCCTGTGGACGCGTACAGACCCCGACTCTTGCTATGATCGCACACAGGGAACAGCAGATCCGGTCGTTTAAACCGGAAGATTATTATGGGCTGCGGTGCACAACGGCTGTTATCGCTGGTTCTGCCGGCACTACAGCTTCTCTCGTCACATGGACATGGCAGCAAAAGAAAAGCGGCTCCCTCCGCTCCTTTAACAAAGATCTGATAAGCGGACTCGATAAAAAATTAAAGAACCAGACACTTACCGTCACAGACGTCCACACCTCATCCAAACGCACGCCTTCCCCGGGACTTTATGACCTGACAGAATTACAGCGCGACGCCAATAAGCGTTTTGGATTTTCCGCAAAAGAGACATTAAATATCATGCAGAGTCTGTATGAGCACCACAAAGTCCTCACCTATCCAAGAACAGACTCCCGCTATATCGGTACGGACATTGTTCCAACGATTAAAGAGCGTCTGAAAGCCTGCAATATCGGACCTTATAAGAAATATATTCCGGAACTCTTAAAGAAACCGGTTAAGACAAGCAAAGCCTTCGTAGATGATAAAAAAGTCAGCGACCATCATGCGATCATCCCGACGGAAGAATATGTCCAGATGGAACACATGACGAACAATGAACGCAAGATCTACGATCTGGTCGTACGACGTTTTATCAGTATCCTCTATCCGGCATTTGAATATGAGCAGACTACTCTGAGAGCCGAAGCGGCAGGTGAGACATTTACCGCCAAAGGCAAAGTCATCAAAGCAGCCGGATGGAAGGCCGTGTACAGCGATGCTGCATCTTCGGGCTCATCTGCTTCACAGTATGATACTTACGGGGATTATGAAGATTCTGAAGATTTTGGAGAGGACTTCCAGAATAACGATATGTACTTAAAGGCTTCCGAGCAGGCACTTCCTGTTCTCCACAAAGGCGACACTCTGACTATCACACGCACGAATATCACAAACGGTAAGACCAAAGCTCCCGCTCGTTTTACGGAAGCAACACTTCTGTCTGCCATGGAGAATCCGGTGCGTTATATGTCTTCCGATGACACTAAGATGAGAAAGACTCTCGGCGAAACCGGCGGACTCGGAACTGTAGCGACAAGAGCCGATATCATTGAGAAGTTGTTCCACTCTTTCCTGCTGGAAAAGAAGGGCAATGAGATTCTTCTGACTTCCAAAGGAAAACAGCTCCTGGAATTAGTCCCGGAAGACTTAAAGAAACCGGAGCTTACCGCTTCCTGGGAAATGGAACTTGCCAGAATTGCCAAAGGATCACATAAAGAGCAGGTATTTATCAAAGATATCGAAAACTACACAAAAGAATTAATTCAGGATATCAAGACTTCTGACGGAACTTTCCGCCACGATAACCTGACTAACACAAAATGCCCTCGCTGCGGCAAACGTATGCTCTCTGTTAAGGGTAAGAATTCCCGTATGCTGATCTGTCAGGACCGTGAATGCGGCTACCGCGAGACTATCGCCCGCACCAGCAATGCCAGATGTCCAAACTGCCATAAGAAGATGGAACTCATCAAGAAAGGGGACAGTGAGACATTCGTATGCTCCTGCGGCTACAAAGAAAAGCTGGAAGCTTTCAAGAACCGCCGCGCCAAAGAAGGCGCAGGCGTATCCAAGCGTGACGTTCAGAAGTATCTGAAAAAGCAGCAAAAGCAGAATGATGAACCTGTGAATAATGCATTTGCGCAGGCGTTGGCTGGGATTAAATTAGATAAATAACCTATTCCCCTTGCTTCAACTTCGAATAATAACTATCCGCTGTATAAAGCGCAGCCACCGGATTGTGGCCAAGCACACGGTCCTTGGTCACAGCCGTTGTGGTCAGTGCCTCGGAATATTTATAAAACAGACTGTCATGTCCCACGCAAAGTCCAACCACTACGTTCAGATCTGTCTTTGCCTTATTCAGGAGCTTCGCCTGCAGGATCGGATTGCACATGTTAACACCCACACCTTCACAACATTCCGGGATTCCAACCGATGTCTTCTTCTGCGTTCCTGCTTTGCAGCCGACACCATACACTTCAAAACCGTGTCTTCGCAAAATATCTGCCAGAATACGGCTTTCTTTTAATAAGCCGACACAGGTTGCGATCCCGATCTTTTTTGCACCTATCTTCTTTGCAAAATCCATGATTTCTTCCACTCTGGTATGTTTGCAGTAATTCTCATATTCTACTTCTGCTGCCGCAATTGTAACCTTCCGGTTCTCATCTTCATTGTAACATTCCATTGCTTCTTTTAAGACTTTTTCGTCCATATGTGTCGTCAGACAGAAATCCGGATAGTTCTTCTCCATCTTATTGCAGTTTTTTACTGCACAGTCGATACATGACATTTTTTCTTTTTCCATTTTCCCATTCTCCTTTTTGTTTATTTTTGTAAATTATAATTTTTTCTGGTTCAAACTCTTTTACAACTATTAGCGTTTCTACTATTATTTTCCTATCATAATCCTAACATTTTACATTGTCTAATACAACTTTTCCCTCTTTTTCTCTAATAATTACTGTATAACACGTCTGATTTTTACAACTTTTCTTTATCTGTGGAAAATTATATAATATTTATAATGATATCAGGAAGTGAATAGCAATTCACAACATCAATTAAAGGAAAAAGATATTTTCCCCTGACTTCATATTTACCCACTTTTAAATGAGGTGACATCCTTTATGAAACATAAACGACCATCCAATATATTTTCATGGATAAAAGTAAGACATCAGCTTTATATTATCTTTTTTGCCGCTATCTTTATTCCGGTTCTGGGGCTCGGTAACTATCTGATCTATAATTCCCGTGCCACGCTTACCGACCATTATAAAGAGCAGGCGCATTCTGATAATCTGCGGGTCAGATCCTTACTCCTGGATCTGACTTATAATGTATACAATAATTCACAGATACTGTCTCAGGACACAGCTTTAAGACAGCTTCTAAGCACTAATTTTTCTACTGAAAATGAAGCCGAGCTTGCTGAAGATTCGTTTTCCAGTATCAAAACACTTTTAGCTCAGGACGTGTCCATTCATGACATCTCTGTATATACTTATAACGACACGCTGCCGGATAGTGAATACATTCATCCGGTTAGCCGTGCCGTCATGCAGGAGCCCTGGTACAAGGAAGCCTCGGCCTCTGTCACACCATTTTGGACTGTCGAAAAATCCACCGACCGGTTTGACAATCATTTCCAGATACTTACATTG
This sequence comes from Dorea sp., assembly GCF_977044405.1. Taxonomy (NCBI): domain Bacteria; kingdom Bacillati; phylum Bacillota; class Clostridia; order Lachnospirales; family Lachnospiraceae; genus Dorea; species Dorea sp. The sequence goes on along the minus strand of NZ_CDRRQK010000018.1, from coordinate 2,566 downwards.
CACACCCGTATTTTTCTTCCAAAGACGAATACATTTGCCATTTTAAATATGGGAGTCAGCCTTCTCTTGCATACTTTGGTATCTACAGGACTTGCCACTGGCAACTCCTTACGAATGCATGACAATTAATATGCCGCCTGAATCACCAGACACCATATCGGAACCATAATCATCGACAATAGTGTCGTCAGCACCACACACTTAGTCGCGAATTCTTCGTCTCCATTATATTTCACCGCAAGAATTGCAGTCGTTGTTCCTGCCGGCATTGCTGCCAGCACTACAGATACACCTGTTACAAGCATCGGCATCCGTGTCAGCAGGCATCCGGCGAATACCATAAGTGGAATAATAATCAGACGCAGTAATGAAAATGCCGCCGTCGTCTTTGTCACCATCGTCTTCAGATCCGCTTCTGAAAGAATCGCGCCGATCAGAATCATTGTAATCGCCGTTGTGCATTTTCCTATATTATTGATTGTATCAAATAAAAAATCCGGCAGAGTAATCTGCAGTCCCATCACTATAATTCCAATCATACACGCCACAATACACGGGTGCGTCACCACTTTTTTCACCAACGTCTTTTTGTCCGGGCTCTCTGTAAAAAATGATACTCCGGCAGACCACATAATAATCCTCTGTGGTATCAGATAAATAGACGCATATAAAAGCCCCATGCTTCCATAGATTCCTTCTGTCAACGGATTGCCGAGGAATCCTGCATTTGAACAGATTGTCCCATACTGTAACACCATTCTTTTTCCTTTGGGAAATTTCTTATATATATGGGTTGCAAGAAATGTACACACAACCTCTATCAGACAGGAAATTACAAATACCTGGCCACATCTTTTTAATATTTCCGGTGAAAATTCAATACAGAATGACGCAATGATATTGCAAGGAAGAATCAAGTCAATCACCAGATCTGTTAATACTTTCTTTCCCTCTAGCGTAATAATATTCTTTTTCCTCAAAAATACACCTGTAGCCATCATCAGAAACATCATGATCTGCAAATTCAGTAATTTGGTAAAGTCCATTTGTTTCACCCTCTTTATCTTTCTAACGGTATTTTGTAATCATTTTTTCAATATTTACCGTACGTTATTCATAATCATATTTTTATAATATTTATCATACACTATCTGCTTTCACTTTATATAATGTAAAAAAATAATCTTATGATAACTTTTACGCATGAGATTTCTTCCAAATGCATGATGATACAGCGAAGCTTCTATTGCGTACTTTGATATATAAAAAAGACCGAAAAGTTATTATAATCAACTTCTCAGTCTTTCTTTTATCATAACCTCATAATGAAAACAAAATATACCACAAAGCGGAACATGTAGATTACAGAAATGATTTTTCAGACGCGCTCTAGGAAACACTCTTTTTGGAGATTTCTTTTTCCCTTGTCTCCGAAACTGCTTTTGAGGCTTCATCATCCGGTTCCAACACAAGAACATCCGCAACTCCACATCCTATATAATCACAAATTCTCGCCAATGTCGATAAATCTACCCGGACAATCTTATTCTTACAATAATTATTCAACTGCGTTCTCTGTATTCTACACGCATAACATAACTGTGTTTTGCTGATCTTCTTTTCCTTTAACAGCTTTTCCAACTCAATCTTAATTCTACTCATCTTTCGTACCATCCTCTACTTGAAGTATACTAAGATTCAGGTTGAAAAAGTAGATGTGATAATTTACACTGTATTTATATACCTGTATCTTTATACAGTGTATGAATACACATATCATAGGAGGTCTGCCATGAAAAAAAGAATTATCCGAATCCTAGTAATCATATTTACACTTGCATTCTTTTTCTCCTTCATCCAAACCAGACCCTATGTTGTAAAGCACTCTACTGTCTTCACTTATGATGATACGATAGAAATGGAACTTTATATAGTAACGAATCGTTTCTTTATTGTACAGCCGGACGCATATTGTAAAAAGATTATTCGGAAACATCTTGCTATTAATAAATTATCCGGAAATGTTTCGTATCGTTTGATTTTATATTCTAATAACTGGAGTTATAAACGGGATCGCTCTTTTGCAGAATATCGGTATGAAGTGAAAGATTCTATTATTTCAAAATCAAAGACAACGTATTAAAACTATATACAATGATATAAGTAGCAATTCTCTTATCTACATAGATATAAAAAGAAAACTCTACAATTAATTAACTTTCATAAATGGAAGAATAACAAATCAATTGTAGAGTTTTCCTGAAATGGAAAATTGCATACTTATACATGAAAAAAACAGAAATCAAATCGATTTCTGTCTTTAACTCCCCGAGTTGGGTTCGAACCAACGACCCTTCGGTTAACAGCCGAATGCTCTACCACTGAGCTATCGAGGAATACTTATATAGTATAAACCCTTTTGTCTTTTTTGACAAGGGCTTTTACTTACTTTTTTATTTTTATGTACCTTCAAAACTGCATACAAGAAATATTTTCTTTCATCCTACCTATCACCTTGCTTGGTCATGCCCTCGACCGATTAGTATCAGTCAGCTCCATACATTAC
>NZ_CDRRQK010000017.1:0-66211 GCF_977044405.1 Dorea sp. | reverse complement strand
CCTGGATGTGGCTCTTCCGCAGTGGAGAAGATGGACTTCCGCCGATCCTGCTCTACCATTACACAGAGACAAGGGCAAAGTTCCATGCAGCATCTTTCCTACAGGGGTTCAGCGGATATCTGGAGACAGATGGATACCAGGGTTATAATAATCTGCCGGATATCAAACGCTGCTCTTGCTGGGCACATGTAAGACGTTACTTCACAGATGCCATACCGAAAGGGAAAGAGTATGATTACAGCCTTCCGGCAGTGCAGGGAGTACAGTTCTGTTCCAAGCTGTTTGATTGTGAGCGGTACTCAAAAACAAAAAATCACACTGCGGAGCAGAGAAAACAATTTCGTCTTGAAAAGGAGAAGCCGATACTAGAGGCATTCTGGAATTGGCTGGATCAACAGCGCCCAACCAAAGGAACCCGTTTGGCGAAAGCGGTAAACTATGCCCAAAATCGGAAAGACACCCTGATGACCTATCTGGAAGACGGTCATTGCAGTTTGTCCAATAATCTTAGCGAGAATGCAATCAGGCCATTCACTGTTGGCCGGAAGAACTGGCTGTTCAGTGCTAGTCCGAAAGGAGCTGCTTCCAGCGCTATTGTGTATACAATGGTTGAGATGGCAAAAGCGAATGATCTGAATACCTATAAATATCTGACATATCTCTTATCACAGCGGCCAGACGATGAAATGTCAGATGAACAGTTGGAACAGCTTGCCCCATGGAGCGAGACTGCGAAAATGAACTGTCAAAACTAAAATAGAGTAAAACGCTTGCATCTATCATTTTGGTGCAAGCGTAATTCATGAGTAACGTAGCAATATTTTGCGCTTACATTATAAAAATGATAATTGACAGCAGATTTCTGTTTTTCGCTATACTAGAAATTTGTAATGAGTCATGATATCATAAAAGAAGTATCTTTTTACAGGACTTTCAGAGTTATATTGAAGAGCAAAGAACAGGAGAAAATCAGACATGGAAACACAACACATCATCCACAATTTTGACCCAATCTACAATGAACATTCCAAGATCCTGATGCTAGGAACCATGCCGTCGCCAAAATCCCGTGAGGTTGGATTCTACTACGGACATCCAAGAAACAGATTCTGGAAAGTGGTATCCGATGTCTGTGGAGAAGCGTATCCGGAGACGAGAGAAGACAAGATTGCATTTGCATTAAGAAATGGTATTGCAGTCTGGGATGTGCTGGCAGGATGTGATATCAAAGGAGCAGATGACAGCAGCATCCGTAATCCGCAGCCGAATGATCTGAGCAGGATTCTTACAAATGCAGATATCAAAGCAATATTTACGACAGGAACAAAGGCATTTCAATTATATAAGAAGTTCTGTTATCCCAAGACTGGAATTATGGCAATCGGATTACCATCAACCAGTCCGGCAAATTGCAGAACATCGTATGAACAGTTGTATGAGGCGTATTCTGAAATTAAGAAATATATATAACAAAAATGAAAATAGATATCAGATGTGAGCTAAATAAGTGAGGAGCAAGAAAGAAGGAATATTGAAATATATGAACCGCGAAGAACGAGTAAGAATACTGATCGACTACCTGAAAAAGGAAAATACAGGCTACGCATCACTTGCCGATCCGGTGGATTATGCAGGCAGGAGAAGACTTCTTAGAAGTCTTATGAATGTCCGCTGGCCGGGCGAGGCAGATCAGGAGTATACAAGACTACAAGATGAATTATTACAGGAAGAAGCAGAACAGAAAGGAATCGTAGAGTGGGAAAAACTTCCAACAATAGGTGGACAATTTCCGTGTGAGACCATCAAAAATGTGGATAAGATTGCTCTCTGGCGGGGAGATATCACAAGACTTTCAGTGGATGCAATCGTAAATGCAGCAAACAGCCAGATGCTTGGCTGTTTTGTTCCGTGTCATGGCTGTATCGATAATGCGATTCATTCGGCAGCAGGTATCCAGCTTCGGAATGAATGTGCACAGATCATGGAAGCACAAGGACACGAAGAACCAACCGGGAAGGCGAAGATTACAAAAGGATATAATCTTCCGGCAAAGCACGTCATTCATACCGTAGGTCCGATCGTTGGCATGCAGGTGACAAAAAAGCAGGAAGAAGAATTAAAGTCGTGTTATCTGAATTGCATGAAGCTGGCAGAAAAAGAGGGACTTAAGTCGATTGCATTTTGCTGTATCTCTACAGGAGAATTTCATTTTCCGAATAGGCTGGCGGCAGAGATTGCGGTGAAGATGGTAGATAAGTACTTATCATCTTCAAAATTAGAACGGGTAATATTTAATGTGTTCAAGGAAGAGGATTATAACATATATAAGAAATTATTTGGATAAATATTATGACAGGAGGAACTGGTAAGATGAGGAGTTTAACAGATACATTTACATTGAAAAATAAGATGGGTATTCCGTGCATTGGGTATGGAACATGGAAGACTCCGGACGGTGACACAGCTTTATCTAGTGTAAAGGCTGCTATTGAATCCGGATACAGACATATTGATACGGCAGCAGCTTATGGCAATGAAAGCAGTGTTGGAGAAGGTATAATCCAAAGTGGTATTGCAAGAGATGAGTTATTTGTTACAAGCAAGGTATGGAATACGGAGCGTGGATATGATAAGACGATGAAGGCATTTGAGAAAACCTGCAAAGATCTGAAGATGGATTATCTGGATATGTATCTGATTCATTGGCCGGCATCTCAGCATCAGTTTGAAAACTGGGAGGAACTTAACCTTTCTACATGGAAAGCAATGACAGAGCTTTATAAAGCAGGAAAAATAAAAGTAATTGGAGTATCTAATTTTATGCCGCATCATTTAAAAGCATTGATGGAGACAGAAGTGACACCGATGGTTGATCAGATCGAATTTCATCCTGGATGTATGCAGGATGAAACAGTAAGCTACTGTAAAAATAATGGGATTCAGGTAGAGGCATGGAGTCCGCTTGGAAATGGACGTATCTTGGAAGATTTCACATTACAGGAAATCGCACAGAAATATGGTAAATCTGTTGCACAACTTTGTATCCGCTGGTGCCTTCAGCACGACATACTGCCGCTGCCAAAATCCGTAACACCATCACGTATTAGAGAAAATGCGGAAGTCTTTGATTTTATCCTGGATGAGAATGATATGGAAAGAATAGACAGCATGGGAAATTTTGGCGGGTCTGGATCACATCCGGATAAGATTGATTTTTAAGGAAGGACAATTATGGACAATCTGATATTTAGTTTAAATGCAACAGTCCCCATTTTCTTAATGATGATACTGGGACTGTTCTTCAATAAGATCGGTTGGATGGACGAAGATTTTGCTAATAAGATGAACAAATTCGTCTTCCGGATTCCGTTGCCGGTATTATTATTCGGCGATCTGGCAGTCGTAGACATTAAAGAAGCGTGGGATACGAAATTCGTAGTTTTCTGCTTTGTCATTACACTGATCAGTATCTCGATCGCAATTGGAATCTCCTGCCTGTTAAAAGATAGAAATATCCAGGGAGAATTTATCCAGGGAGCATACAGAAGCAGTGCTGCACTTCTTGGAATTGCATTTATCCAGAATATCTACGGCAATTCCGGACAGGCACCGCTTATGATCATCGGAAGCGTGCCGCTTTATAATATCATGGCAGTTGTTGTACTGTCGTTTTTTAAGCCGGGACAAAAAGGAATGGATAAAGCACTGATTAAAAAGACACTGATCGGTATCATTACAAATCCAATCATCATCGGTATTGTAGCCGGTTTAGTGTGGTCAGCACTGAAGCTTCCGATGCCGGTGATCTTACATAAGGCAGTCAGCAGTGTCGGTGGTGTAGCAACACCGATGGGACTAATGGCAATGGGTGCTACATTTGATATCAAGAAAGCATTTGGTAAGATCAAACCGACTGTGATTGCTGCATTTATCAAATTAATTGGTTTTGTGGCGGTATTCATGCCGCTTGCCGTAGCAATCGGATTCAGAAAAGAGAAACTGATCGCAATCCTGGTCATGCTTGGATCGGCAACGACAGTCAGCAGTTTTGTTATGGCTAAGAATATGGGACATGAGGGAGTATTGTCTTCCAGTGTAGTTATGCTCACGACCATGTGCAGCGCATTTACCCTGACCGGATGGCTCTATATAATGAAGTGTTTCGGCCTGGTATAGAAGCCTGGTGGAAGGAATGAATATCTGAAGAAACTCTTGCAGAACTCCTTAAGAGTTTCTGAAAAATACCTAAACTCCTTGACAAATGGGGACTTGATGGCTATCATATTCAGTAGTTTATACATAAAGGCATTGAAGAAGAGGAGTACGCGTAAGTTCGTCCATACCAGAGAGAGTGATCCATCGGCTGAGAGACACTTAAGGAATACGAGACGTCGGAAGGTAGCTTCGGAGCCGGATGAATGAACCTGATACTATAAAATTGGCATTAGTTCATCCCGGAGTCGTTCCCGTTAAAGAATAAGATGAGATATATAGTGAAGAATTTCTTCCTATATAATGAAGGTGGTACCGCGACTACAATCGCCCTTTACGTAATGTAAAGGGTTTTTTCATGTAATAAAAAAATGTGAAAAAAGTGTGAAATGAGGAGGAAACTATGAGCGAAAACCTGGAAAAGACTTACAATCCCAAAGCGATTGAAGCAAAATTATATGAAAAATGGTGTGATAACAAATATTTCCACGCCGAAGTAGACAGAAGCAAGAAACCATTTACTACAGTAATGCCGCCACCGAACATTACCGGTAAGCTTCACATGGGACATGCCCTGGATAATACACTGCAGGATATCCTGATCCGCTATAAGAGAATGCAGGGATACAATGCACTCTGGATCCCGGGAACAGACCATGCGGCTATCTCTACTGAGGTTAAGGTTACAAACCAGTTAAAAGAAGAAGGAATTGATAAAAAAGAATTAGGAAGAGAAAAATTCCTGGAAAGAACATGGCAGTGGAAAGAAGAATATGCAGGAACCATCGAAGGTCAGTTAAAGAAATTAGGTGTATCCTGTGACTGGGACAGAGAACGTTTCACAATGGACGAAGGATGTTCCAAAGCAGTAGAAGAAGTATTCATCAAATTATACAACGAAGGATACATTTACAAAGGATCCAGAATCATCAACTGGTGCCCGGTATGTAAGACGTCCCTTTCCGATGCAGAGGTTGAGCATGAGGAACAGGATGGATTCTTCTGGCATATCAAATATCCAATCGTTGGAACAGATGATTACCTTGAGATCGCAACTACACGTCCGGAGACATTACTTGGAGATACTGCAATCGCAGTTCACCCGGATGATGAAAGATACAAAGATATCGTAGGAAAAATGTGTAAACTGCCACTGACAGACAGAGAGATTCCGATTGTTGCCGATTACTATGTAGACAAAGAGTTTGGAACAGGTGCGGTTAAGATCACACCTGCACATGACCCTAACGATTTCGAAGTTGGAAAACGTCACAACCTGCCTGAGATCAACATCATGAACGATGATGCAACGATCAACGAGCAGTACGGTGGAAAATACGCCGGAATGGACCGCTACGAGGCAAGAAAGGCGATGGTAGCTGATCTGGAAGAACAGGGATACCTGGTAAAAGTAGTTCCACATTCTCATAATGTAGGAACACATGACCGTTGTCACACAACTGTAGAGCCAATGATCAAGCAGCAATGGTTCGTGAAGATGGAAGAACTGGCAAAACCAGCCATCGAAGCAATCAAGAACGGCGACTTAAGATTCGTTCCGGAACGTTTCAACAAGATCTACCTGCACTGGCTTGAGAATATCCGTGACTGGTGTATTTCCCGTCAGATCTGGTGGGGACACAGAATCCCGGCTTACTACTGCGATGAATGTGGTGAAGTAGTTGTCGGACACGGCGCACCGGAGAAATGCCCGAAATGTGGATGCACACATTTTACACAGGATGAAGATACACTGGATACATGGTTCAGTTCAGCTCTGTGGCCATTTTCAACACTCGGATGGCCGGATAAGACAGAGGATCTGGATTACTTCTATCCGACAGATGTTCTGGTAACAGGCTATGATATCATCTTCTTCTGGGTAATCCGTATGGTATTCTCAGGATATGCACATACTGGAAAAGCACCGTTCCATACAGTATTTATCCATGGTCTGGTTCGTGACTCACAGGGACGCAAGATGAGTAAATCCCTTGGAAATGGTATCGATCCGCTGGAGATCATCGATCAGTATGGTGCAGATGCACTCCGTATGACACTGATGACAGGTAACGCACCTGGTAATGATATGCGTTTCTACAATGAACGTGTAGAAGCAAGCCGTAACTTTGCAAATAAAGTATGGAATGCTTCCAGATTTATCATGATGAACTTAGGCGACAAAGAGCTTAAGAAACCGGCTGATTTCACAGTACGTCCGGCTGACAGATGGATCATGTCCAAGTGCAACAACCTTGTAAAAGATGTAACAGAAAATATGGACAAGTTCGAGCTTGGTATCGCACTTTCCAAGATCTATGACTTCTTATGGGATGAGTTCTGCGACTGGTACATCGAGATCGCAAAATACCGTATCTACCATGCAGAGGAAGATCCACAGGGAGCAAACGATGCATTATGGACACTGAAAGAAGTACTGAAGAAATCTCTGAAACTGCTTCATCCATACATGCCATTCGTTACAGAAGAAATCTACAGCAAGTTAGTACCGGAAGAAGAGTCACTTATGATGTCTGACTGGCCGGTATATGAAAAAGACTGGAACTTCCCGATCGCAGAGAACATTGCAGATCACTACAAAGAGATCATCCGTGGTATCCGTAACGTACGTGCAGAGATGAATGTTCCAAATTCAAGAAAAGCAACTGCTTATGTTGTATGTGAAGATGAACAGCTCGGATCAGGACTTGCAATGTTAAGTAATGCAGCTCAGAATATGGCAGCGCTGAACAAACTGGTACTTCAGAAGACGACAGAAGGCATTGCAGAAGATGCAGTATCTATTGTAGTTCCGGATGCAACGGTATATCTTCCACTGGAAGAGCTGATCGACTTTGAGCAGGAGATTGAGCGTCTGACAAAGGAAGAGGCAAGACTTACCAAAGAGGTCGCACGTTCAAACGGAATGCTGAATAACGAAAAATTTGTAAGTAAAGCACCGGCTGCAAAGGTTCAGGAAGAAAGAGAAAAACTTGAGACTTACCAGCAGATGATGGCACAGGTGAAAGAAAGACTGGAAGGCTTAAAAGCAAAACAGGCTTAGACTTATAAACATCAGGAATATAAATAATCAGATTTATAAACAATAACTAGGTTCCGCAGCTATCGGTAACAGGATGGCTGCGGATTAGATATCAAAGGGGATTATATGAAACGATTTCAAGGGAAAAAACTTCAGTTAAAAAAACCGGATATCAAGGGTAAAATCCGCAAAATAAAAAATTTGAAGAAAGAGGATGTCATTGCATACTGGAAAGGCAGACATGAACGACGTGAGAGAATATTAGAAGCAAGACGCAACAGCGCATTTGCAAAGAAGATGCAGCCGGTCTATGCATTCATGAACCGATTCTCTTTGATATTTCATGCACTGCTTGCATGCATCATTAACTTTGTGATAGAAGCTATTTCAAGACATTCTATCGTAGCAGCATGGTCATATATGACGGGGACACCGCTTGTCTTCCTGTATAATGCATTTATGATCTTTGTGACCTTTTCAATTGTATATCTGTTCAAACGAAGGATATTTGTCAGGATCATCATCAGTGCGTTATGGATCATCATCGGTATTGCGAATGGCTATATCCTGTTAAAGCGTGTCACACCGTTCAACGCACAGGATCTTAAGATTGCAGGAGACGGAATTGCACTGATCAATAATTACTGTAATGGTTTTGAAGTGGTGGTACTTTCAGTCGGCATCGTGGCACTTTTGATCTGGCTTGTCTCTATGTGGAGACGTGGCGGACAGTATGCCGGAAAAGTACATCATCTTCTGGCACTGTCCGGAATTGTGGCATGTGGTGTTCTCTATACGTTCGTTACCAATATGGCAATAGATAAGCGTGTGGTATCCACATATTTTGGAAATATTGCGTTTGCTTATGAAGATTATGGTCTGCCATACTGCTTCTCCGCAAGTCTTTTCAATACGGGAATCAGTGAACCGAACGGATATACCAAAAAGGCAATGGCTAAGATCGATAAAGACGGTGAACTCAATAAAAGTACAACAAGCCGTTCTTCAGATGAACTTCCGAATATCATTGTAGTACAGTTAGAGTCGTATTTTGATGTGGCAAATGCAGAGTTCTTTACGACATCGGAGGATGCGTGCCCGAACCTGCACAATCTGTATAAGAATTATTCGTCAGGATATTTTAAAGTACCATCCGTAGGAGCCGGTACAGCGAATACAGAGTTTGAGGTACTGACAGGTATGAACCTGCGTTACTTTGGACCTGGAGAATATCCATATAAGACATATACAAAGAAGCATCCGACAGAGAGTGCGGCAACAGCACTTGCATCTCTTGGATATGGAACACATGCATTACATGACAATACAGGTAATTTCTATAGCCGTGCAAATGTATTTAACAATATGGGATTTGATACATTTACCAGTAAGGAATTCATGAATGTGCTTCAGACGACGGAAAACGGATGGGCAAAGGATGAGATCCTGACACAGCATATTATGGAAGCGATGGATACGACAAAGCAGGAAGACTTTGTATTTACCGTCAGTGTACAGGGACATGGTAACTATCCGGAGACACAGCTGATCGAGAATCCGAAGATCAAAGTCGAGGGAATCGAAGATGAAGCACTGAAGAATAAGTGGGAATATTATGTCAACCAGGTCTATGAGATGGATCAGTTCGTAGGAGATCTGATTAAAGCCGTGGAAGAAAGAAATGAACCATCCGTAGTCGTATTCTACGGAGACCATCTTCCAACCATGGGACTGAAAGCGGAGGACTTAAAGAGTCGTTACTTATACAATACGAACTACGTAATGTGGGATAACATCGGACTTGAAAAACAGGATAAGAATATCCCGGCGTACCAGTTGATGTCAGAGGTACTGAACAGACTGGATATTCATTCTGGTACAGTATTCAATTATCATCAACAGAGAAAGGGAAGCAAGAATTACCTTTCAGATCTGGAACTTTTACAGTACGATATCCTGTATGGAAAACAGTATGTATACAACGGAAAACCACCGATCACAGAAGGACATATGGTGATGGGAATCAGGGATGTATCACTGAGCAGTATCGTTCCACAGCTTTCGAGCGGTTACAGTCTGTATGGTGAGAACTTTACGAAGTACAGCAGGGTGTATGTCAACGGCGAGAAGCAAAAGAGCAGTTTCCTTAATAATACCCGTATCAATCTGTCTGAGACAGAATTACAGGACGGAGATGTAATACAGGTAGGACAGGTAGGATCCAGTGATACGATCTTCCGTATGTCGGATAAATACATTTATCAGAATGGACAGCTTGTCAAACAGGAAGGTACAGCAACCGATAAGACGAAGTCTTGGGTAGGTCAGGAGTATGATGTTAATTAAAAAAGAACCAGAAGCGTTCACATATGAAGAAGCGGCAGCGTATATTGAAGAACTTCCAAAGTTCACAAGAAAACATACGCTGGAGCACACAAAATTATTTTTAAAACGATTAGGTAATCCGGCCGTGGACAGAAAAGTTGTCCACGTAGCCGGTACAAATGGAAAAGGGTCTGTATGTGCATACTTACAGGCCATTCTTATGGCAGAGGGGAAGAGAACGGGGTTCTTTACATCCCCTCATCTTGTATCTGTAAATGAGCGGATACGGGTAGATAATGTACAGATTGATAATGAGACATTTCTGGAAGTATTCCGGGAAGTACTGAAAACTGTATATGAGATGGTGGAAGACGGAATCGAGCATCCTTCGTATTTTGAGTTCTTGTTCGGGATGGGAATGAAAGCTTTTGAAAAGACGGATGTAGAATACATTGTCTTAGAGACCGGACTTGGCGGAAGACTGGATGCGACGAATGCACTTGAGAAGCCTTCGGTATCGGTGATCACATCGATCAGTCTGGATCATACCGCAATTCTAGGAGATACGATTGAAAAAATTGCCGGAGAAAAAGCAGGGATCATCAAGCCTGAAGTACCGGTATTTTTTGACGGAAGTAATGAAAAAGCTTCGGAAGTGATCCGGAAGAAAGCAAAAGAACAGGGCGCATCCTGTAGAGAAGTTACGAAAAATGCGTATGAAATTAAGGAAGTTCACCGCAAATATATTGCATTTTCCAGAAGGAGTGCGTATGATAAAGATGTTATCTTCAAGGTGCCAATCTGTGGATGCTATCAGGCGATGAATGCAGAGCTTGCACTGGAGACGGCAGAATATCTGTTGTCAGGGGAAGAGATACATATAGAAAAATGGAAAAAAGCACTGGAAGGCTTAAGATGGGAAGGCAGGATGGAGCGTGTCGCAGAACATATTACTGTGGATGGAGCGCATAATCCGGGAGCCATGGAAGCCTTTGTAGAGAGTGTGAAAGCACTGGATGAGAGTGAACGCGGAGAGATTGTATTATTATTTTCGGCGGTGTCGGATAAGAAGTATGATCAGATGATAGAATATCTGTGTAAGAATCTTGAGATAAAGGCCTGTGTCGTTACGCAGATACAGGATGAAAGAGGCGTTCCGGCAGAAGAACTTGCGGAGATATTCCGTAAATATACAGAGAAACCAGTGTACTGTAAAGAAGAATTAGAAGAAGCTGTCAAGACAGCGAAAAAGGAACGGGGAGAATCCGGGGAAATCTATTGCCTGGGATCGTTATACCTCGTTGGAATGATAAAGAAGTTACTGGCGGGAGGTGCCACAGATGCTTAATTTTGAAGAGGAATTAAAGAAATTCCAGCCAAGTCTGGAAGTAGAGGAACTGGGAGATGCAATCTATCAGGATGATCTGACAGACATGACAGATCTTTTAAGAGAAGTACTCGAACAGACAAAACAGGATGATCTACAGTAAGCTGCGGTAAAGGAAAAATAGAGGGTAGTATATGGATTATACAACAAAACTGGCGTACCAGTCGAACTACTGGTATAATGATGGACTTAAGAAAGCAAACATCCGGGATCTGACCGGAGCAATCAACTCATTGAAGAAGAGTTTGCAATATAACAGAGATAATATTGCTTCCAGAAATCTTCTGGGACTGGTCTATTACGGAAGAGGGGACGTGGTAGAAGCACTTACTGAGTGGGTACTTAGTAAGAACCTTCAGCCGAAAGAGAATATTGCCAACTATTACATTAAAAAAGTAAAAGAAAAACAAGAAGATCTTGACCGGATCAATCAGGCAATTAAAAGATACAACCAGGCATTGGATTACTGTTACCAGAAAAATGAAGACCTTGCCATGATCCAGTTAAAGAAGGCCATTGAGCTTCATCCGGCATATGTAAAGGCATACCAGCTTCTGACACTGCTTTATATTCATGGTGAACAGTATGCAGAAGCAAGAAAGAATATCCGGATCGCACACAAACTGGACAAGACAGATGATATAACCATGCGCTATATGCATGAATTGAATCAGGTACGTAAGGCAAGAAATATCAAACTGATCACGGACGACAGTGCGAATAAGAATAAAAAGAAAAAAGCAAAACAGACAGTCACATACAACATAGGAAACGAGACGATCATCCAGCCGGTAACGACCGGACTGAAAGATAATGTAGGACTTCACAGTATGATCAACATTGTACTGGGAGTAATTGTAGGAGTAGCAGTGATGGCATTTCTCATTATGCCGGCAGTATCTGCTTCCAAGGAAAGTAAGACCAATCAGCAGACAACCAAATTCAGTGACCAGATTGCAACACAGAAGTCACAGATCAGCGCATTGAAAAAAGAACTGGAGACATATAGAAATAATGCTAAGGCGGCCGAAAGTGCACAACAGTCGGCAGAAAGCGCCAAGAACAGCTATGAAGCATTGATGTCTGTAGTGAATCATTATTCAAACGGTGATATGACCAATGCGGAGATGGCAGAGCAGCTGCTTCAGATCAATGCAGATACACTGGGAGATTCTGGAAAGACAGAGTATGAATATCTGAAAGGACAGATATACCCAAGAGTATGCTCCAGCTTATATGCAACTGCAAAGAAGAATTACCAGTATGGCAATTACGATACTTCCATTACGAATCTTGAGGAAGTTCTTAAGATGGATGAAAGCTATCAGGACGGAGCAGCACTGCTCCTTCTTGCACAGTCCTATGAAAAACAGGGAGATCAGGATAAAGCCAACAGTTATTATCAGAAGATCATAGATTCATACGGTGGAACGGTATCAGCAACTGCGGCCCAGCAGGCACTGGATAATCAGAGCAGTAAAAAGAGCAAGAAG
Source organism: Dorea sp. (assembly GCF_977044405.1). Taxonomy (NCBI): domain Bacteria; kingdom Bacillati; phylum Bacillota; class Clostridia; order Lachnospirales; family Lachnospiraceae; genus Dorea; species Dorea sp. The sequence continues at coordinate 53,751 of NZ_CDRRQK010000017.1, read as the reverse complement.
AGCAACGAGTAAAAGATTATAACAGATACAGAAGAGAAGGATATACATGAAGAAGGTGTATGTCCTTTTTTTGTTAATGAAACGGGGGAACTTATATTATGAAATATCAGGTACAGGAAAACTGTCTGACCATATTTTTACCGGGAGAGCTGGATCATCATAATGCAGAAGAGATCCGCCGGGAATCGGATCATCTGATCGAGCATAACCATATACGATATGTCATATTTGATTTTGCAGATACAAAGTTCTGTGACAGCTCCGGGATCGGGGTGATCATGGGAAGATACCGGAGGGTCTATATGTTAGGTGGAGAAGTGTGCGCAGTACATACAAGTGACAGAATCCGGAAGATTCTGACGATGTCAGGAGTTACTAAAATTATGCAGATATATGAGGAGGACAAGTAGATGGAAAATACGAATGAAATGATGCTAAGTTTTGACAGTTATTCAACGAATGAATCATTTGCAAGAGTAGCGGTAGCGGCGTTCATGACATCGCTGAATCCAACTGTAGAAGAAGTCGCAGATGTAAAGACAGCGGTGTCAGAAGCAGTGACCAATGCGATCATCCATGGATATGACAATGAAGTGGATAAAATCCGGATACACTGTAAGACCAGGGGAAATGTTCTCTATATTGAGATCATAGATCATGGAAAAGGAATGGAAGATGTAGAAAAAGCCATGGAACCATTATTCACCACAAGACCGGAGCTTGACCGTTCCGGAATGGGATTTTCATTTATGGAAGCTTTCATGGATAAGGTGGAAGTCGTATCAGGAATTGGAAAGGGAACGATTGTTAAGATGGAAAAAACAATCGGAAAAGGACGAAAGGCAGTATGGACCACACAATCGCTTTGATTCAGAGATCTCACGAAGGGGATGAAGAAGCAAGAGCACAGATTGTAGAGGAAAATGCGGGACTGGTCTGGTGTGTGGTACGCAGATTTAGCGGAAGAGGAATCGAGATGGAAGATCTCTTCCAGATAGGGAATATCGGCCTTCTAAAAGCCATTGATAAGTTCAACCTGGATTATGATGTCAGATTTTCAACATATGCAGTGCCAATGATCAGCGGAGAGATCAAAAGATTTCTAAGAGATGACGGGATGATAAAGGTCAGCAGGTCGTTAAAAGAACTGGCATATAAAGCCTGGCAGGGGCAGGAAGTGTTAAGTAAAAGACTGGGAAGAGATGCAACCGTTCAGGAACTGGCAGAGTATCTGGATGTACAGGCGGAAGAACTGACGATGGCAATGGATGCCTGTACCGATGTGGAGTCGCTGCACCGGCCAATCTATCAGAAAGAAGGACAGGAGATGGAACTTCTGGACAAACTGTCAAAAGAAAATGCAGGAGGCAATCAGGAAGAAGACCGGATTGAAAATCAGATTCTGCTAAAAGAGCTGTTAAAAAGTCTGGATAAAGAAGAGAGGCGTCTGATCTATCTGCGGTATTTTGCAGAAAAGACACAGGCGCAGATTGGAAAGGAACTTGGAATATCACAGGTACAGGTATCCAGGATGGAAAAGAGGATATTAAAAAATTTAAGATCGAATATTTAAAAAGGCGCGTCATGTATAGTCTTCTTGGGAATCAGACATACTAATTCACAAAGCTTAGCTGAAAAAGAGGGTGAAGAAGTGGAAGAAGGAAGAAGAAAAATCAGGGCGTGCCTGATTTTTGTAGTTGCAGTGGCTGTGATCATCGGCACAATCTATTATGTACATGATGTAAAGGGGAGCCGCAAGGTAAATGAAGGAACACTGATAGAAAATACAATGGAGAAGATAGTTTTAACAGGCACATCGTAATAGAAAAAGAGGTGAAAGATTTGGCAGGAACAAGTGGAACCATATATATCAAAGCAGACAGAAATACAGAGGTAAATAAAAAGTCAGTCACACTAGGAGATGTACTTAAAACAGAGTGCACCAATCCGGCGATGCTGGCGAAGATACGGACCATGCATCTTCTGACATTTCATCATACAGATAACAAAAAAAGCAACCGTACAGTAGTGTCCGTTCTGAAAGTAATCCAGAAGATCCATGAGACTTATCCGGATGTGACAGTGGAGAATCTGGGAGAAGCAGACTTTATCGTGACATATGAAGAAAAGGATGGAAAAGGTGGAATATGGCACATATTGAAGATCACAGCAGTTGTACTGACGAGTTTCTTTGGGGCTGCGTTTTCTACGATGGCATTTAACAATGATGTAGGTGTTACGAAAATGTTCGGACAGATCTATGAGCTTCTGACGGGAAAGGAATCCAATGGATTTACGGTACTGGAACTTACTTACTGTATTGGAATTGTGATAGGGATTATCGTATTTTTTAATCATTTTGGAAAGAAGCGGATATCGGTAGATCCGACTCCGATGGAGGTAGAGATGCGGTTATATGAAAATGATATTCAGACAACACTTGTAGAAACCTATGCAAGAAAGGAGAAAGAACTGGATGTGGATAAAGGATGTCATGCTGGCAATACTGGGATTTAGTGCCGGTATTACAGCGGCGGGTGGACTTTTTTCATTTATCATTGGTCTGGGAGTGGTATCGGATTTTGCGGACCGGACGCATACGGGAGAGCATGTGATGCTGTATGAAGATACAATTGCTGTGGGTGGAAGCATAGGAGCAGTAATATCCATCTATCCTATTACGATGCCGCAGGAGCTTGTAAAGTATCTGATACCGGTAGTAGGGCTTTTCAGTGGCATATTTGTAGGATGCTGGGCCATGGCACTGACGGAGATGCTGGATTTGTTCCCTATCTTTATACGAAGGATCCGGATGGTAAGAGGAACGGCTGCGGTTATTATAGGAATTGCACTTGGAAAAGGCCTGGGAGATTTATTATTCTTTTGGAAACGGTGGTAGAAGGGAGGGCGGATAAGGAAGACGGATAAAAGAAGAGAAATAAAAAGATGGATAAAGAAAGACAGATAAAAGAAGAAAAATAGAAAGATGGATAAAAAAGACAGATAAAAGAAAAGGAATAAAAAAGATGGATAAGGAAAGACAACAGAAAGCATATAAGAACTATGTCAAACAAAAGACACCCGTACACAGTCTTCCGGCCAATATGGTGAAAGCATTCGTGACGGGTGGGCTTATCTGTGTGATTGGACAGGTGATATTGAATCTGTGTGAGAACGCGGGAATGGATAAAGATATCAGTGGGGGCTGGTGTTCCATGATACTGGTACTGGCAAGTGTCCTTCTTACAGGAGCAGGAATCTATCCACAGATTGCAAAATGGGGCGGAGCCGGTGCACTGGTACCAATCACGGGATTTGCCAACTCGGTGGCGGCTCCTGCAATTGAATATAAAAAAGAAGGACAGGTGATGGGAATCGGCTGCAAGATATTCACAATAGCAGGACCGGTGATCCTGTATGGGATATTTACAAGCTGGGTGTTAGGTTTTATATATTGGATTCTTAGAATGGCTAAGATTGTATAAAAGAAGATAAATGATAAATTGCAGGAAGAAAAGAAACAGACGACATAACAGAAAGCAGGAGAAAATGGAAAGAGGACAACGGTAATGGTAAAAGGAAAACAAAGTATTGCATTTGAAACACCTCCTTATATTGAAGAAAGTGCATCTATAGTAGGAAAGAAGGAAGGCGAAGGGCCGCTTGGTACACTGTTTGACATGGTGGAGGAGGACAATCTGTTCGGGGAAAAGACATGGGAAGAAGCCGAAAGCACCATGCAAAAAGAAGCGTGTCTTCTGGCACTTGGCAAAGCACATCTGGAACCGGAAAAGATCAGATATCTGTTCGGCGGGGATCTTTTAAGACAGGGAGTTGCAACGTCTCTTGGTGTAGAAGATCTGCAGATCCCGATGTTCGGGTTATACGGGGCATGTTCCACTTCAGGCGAAGCACTGGCTCTGGCATCTATGAGTGTGGCAGCAGGATACGGAGAACGGATGCTTGCAGTAACATCGAGTCATTTTGGAAGTGCCGAAAAAGAATTCCGTTTTCCACTTGGTTATGCGAATCAGAGACCTTTGTCGGCGCACTGGACAGTAACCGGAAGTGGAGCATTTATTGTGGGAAAATCTAAGAGCCATGTGCGGATAAGTGGAGTAACAGTTGGGAAAATTGTGGATTACGGACTGAAGGATTCCCAGAACATGGGGGCATGTATGGCACCGGCGGCATGCGATACAATCATACAGAATCTGGAAGATTTTGCAAGAAAAGAAGAAGACTATGCAAGGATTATAACCGGAGATCTCGGGTATGTCGGTCAGAGTATTCTATTCGATCTGATGCGTGGCAAGGGATATGATATTAAGAAGAATCACATGGACTGTGGGATGACGATTTTCGATCAGAATCTGCAAGATACACACGCGGGTGGGAGTGGCTGTGGCTGTGCGGCTGCGACGCTTTCGGCATATATCCTTCCAAAGATCAGCAGAGGTGAATGGAAGAAAGTTTTGTTCGTTCCAACCGGAGCACTGATGTCCACCGTCAGCTATAACGAAGGGGCAAGTGTCCCGGGGATTGCACATGGAATTGTGCTGGAACATTGTTAGAGGGAGGTGGAGGATATGGATTATATGAACGCATTCTGGGTAGGCGGACTGATCTGTGCACTTGTACAGATCTTATTGGACAGGACCAAACTGATGCCTGGAAGAATCATGGTATTACTGGTGTGCAGCGGGGTGGTTCTTGGTGCACTTAAGATCTATCCGGTAATTCAGGATTATGCAGGAGCAGGGGCAAGTGTGCCGCTTCTTGGATTTGGTAATTTATTATGGAAAGGCGTTAAAGAAGCAGTAGAAAAAGAAGGATTCATCGGAATCTTCATGGGAGGGTTCAAAGCAAGTGCGGTAGGAATATCGGCAGCTCTCATCTTTGGCTATCTGGCATCACTTGTCTTCGAGCCAAAGATGAAAAAATAAAGCATTTGAATATCTTTCTCAAAGTGTGAGATGTATCTTGTAGAAAGCATTTTCAGACACACGTTAGAGCTGTGCGTCCATACCTGCAAGAGAAGCCATTGGTTTTTTGAAGAAATGATTGAATGCAGCAATCGCACGCCCTACTCCGATGACAAAGTCCCCGGTAAAAATAAGAGTGTTTCATGTAAATGTCACTTCTTTCTAAATAGAATTTCCAGAATGTCTCTGAAAGAATCAGTCATTATAGAAAATATTTTTTCAGAATCATTCTAATTAAGTATAACTAGATAAATGTAATCTGACAACCTAAAAACACCCGGCAGAGACTATCAGGAAGACAGTCCCCGCCGGGTATTATATATCGCTATCGGATTAGATTCTAAAGTATATAGACAGAGTCAATAGCAATCCTCTGCCTGGTGTACCTGCCATATATTGGCATTATCGTACACAAACTATGAGAGAACCGCAAGGAGTTGGTTCTCTGAAAACAGGAAAATTAAGCAAGTTCTTCACCTGTAATCATCTTGTAGCACTGAAGATATTTGTCGATTGTTTTCTGAACAACGTCATCTGGAAGAGTCCAGTCATTGTCTGGATTGGAAGTCAGCCAGTCACGTGCAAACTGTTTGTCAAAGGATGGCTGTCCGTGTCCTGGTTCATAACCTTCTACAGGCCAGAAACGGGAGCTGTCAGGTGTCAGCATCTCATCACCGATTACCATGTTACCATCTTCATCAAGACCGAATTCGAATTTTGTATCGGCGATGATGATACCACGGCTTAATGCATAGTCTGCACATTTTTTATAGAGTGCGATTGTACAGTCACGAAGTTTGGCTGCGTATTCTTCACCTTTTCCAGGGAAATATTTCTCAAGGTGTGCAATACTCTGCTCATAAGAAATATTTTCGTCATGATCTCCAATCTCAGCCTTTGTAGAAGGTGTATAGATTGGTTCTGGAAGCTTGTCAGATTCTTTTAAGCCTTCTGGAAGTTTGATGCCGCATACGGTACCATTTTCCTGATAACTCTTCCAGCCGCTTCCTGTGATGTAACCACGTACGATACACTCGATCGGAAGCATCTCAAGCTTTTTGCACATCATGCTGTTACCGTCGTATTCTGGTTTCTGGAAGAATTCAGGCATATCTTTTACATCAGTAGAAATCATATGGTTAGGAAGAATGTCTTTTGTCAGGTCGAACCAGAATTTAGACATCTGTGTCAGAACTGTTCCCTTTTTAGAAACAATGTTCTTAAGAATTACATCAAAACAACTGATACGATCAGTGGCAACCATAATCAGGCTGTCTCCGTTATCATAGATTTCACGGACTTTACCTTCTTTTATTGGTTTCATAACAATACCTCGCTTATTTATTATTTTTTTTAATATGTCCTCACTAATAGTCAAACAGATTTTGCAAGAAAAAACAATAGTAAATTGCAAAATTTTGAAAAAAAGTACAAAATATAAATTATGTTGTATAATAAGAATATCGTAAAAAAGAATACTGATAAGTAATGATAATAAAGACTGATAACAACAGATAATAAGCAAGAAAAAGAGTGAAATTCTGAAGAAAAGGAAAGAGATTATGAAACATATAACAATAGGAATCCTGGCACATGTGGATGCCGGGAAAACGACATTATCCGAATGCATGTTATATCTTAGCGGCAGGATCAGAAAACTTGGACGAGTGGATCATAAGGATACATTTTTTGATACATATGAACTGGAAAGAGAGAGAGGAATCACGATCTTTTCCAAACAGGCAGAACTAGAGATGGGAAATCTGGGGATAACACTTCTGGATACACCGGGGCATGTGGATTTTTCGGCAGAAATGGAACGTACCTTACAGGTGCTGGATTATGCGATCCTTGTAATTAATGGTGCAGACGGAGTGCAGGGACATACCCGTACACTCTGGGGCCTGTTGAAACGCTACCAGATACCGACGTTCTTATTCATCAATAAGATGGATCAGGTTGGAACGGATAAGGAAAAAGTACTGGATGATTTGCAGAACAGGCTGGATGAAGCATGTATTGACTTTACAGAACGATCAGAAGAATTCTTTGACAGTCTGGCCATGTGTGATGAAGAGGCGATGGAAGAATATCTGGAATCAGAGAAAGTAGAAGAAGATACGATTGCAGAGATGATCGGAAAGCGTAAGGTATATCCGTGTTATTTCGGTTCGGCATTGAAAATTGAAGGCGTGCAGGAATTCATGGATGGAATGGCCGATTATATAGAAAAGAATGAGCAGTGGACAGAAAAAGGAGAACATGGTAAGACAGAAGCTTATAGAAAGTCTGATCAGAAAACGGGAAGAAAAGATTCCGGTGCATTAAATGAAAAAGATATATCTGAGTTTGGAGCGAAAGTATATAAGATTTCAAGAGATCCTTCCGGAAGCCGTCTGACACATCTGAAAGTGACATCCGGAGTTCTGAAGGTAAAAGATATCTTAAACGGATATGCAGGAAAGAAAAGCTCTATGAATGAATCAGATATGTCAGAAGTATCAGAAAAAAGTACATTGGGGAAAGAAGCGGACAGATGGGAAGAAAAAGTCAATCAGATCCGCATCTATTCCGGTGAGAAGTACGAGATGGTACAGGAAGCAGAAGCAGGTATGATCTGTGCAGTAACAGGTCTTAATTACACTTATCCGGGTGAAGGACTTGGCATAGAAGCAGACTCAGAAGCACCGGCACTGGAGCCTGTCTTGAGTTATAAAATTGAACTCCCGGAAGGCTGTGATGTTCACAAGATGCTTGGAAACTTACGTATACTCGAAGAAGAAGATCCGATGCTGAAGATCGTATGGAATGAAGAACTTGGCGAGATTCATGCAAAACTTATGGGAGCTGTCCAGATCGAGATATTAAAGAGCCTGATCAAAGACCGGTTTGGAGTGGAAGTAGAATTTGACACTGGAAATATCGTATATAAAGAGACAATTCAGAATACGGTAGAAGGTGTGGGACATTTTGAACCACTCAGACATTATGCAGAAGTACATCTTAAGATGGAACCGGGAGAAAGAGGCAGTGGAATTGTCATCGGAACAGACTGCAGTGAAGACATACTGGATAAGAACTGGCAGCGTCTGATTCTGACACATTTATTAGAAAAAGAACACAGAGGCGTGCTGACGGGATCAGTGATTACTGATATGAAGATTACGCTGACAGCAGGAAGGGCACATCTGAAGCATACAGAAGGCGGGGATTTTCGTCAGGCAACCTACCGCGCAGTCCGTCAGGGGCTGATGCAGGCAGAAAGTCTGCTGCTGGAGCCATACTATGATTTCCAGCTGGAAGTTCCATCAGGAATGATCGGAAGGGCGCTTACGGATATCCAGAGAATGAACGGAGAAGCAGGTACACCACAGACAGAAGGGGAGATGACAACGATCGAAGGATACGCTCCGGTTGCAGCCATGCGTGATTATCAGATGGAAGTCAATGCCTACACAAGAGGACAGGGACATCTGACATGCACCTTCCGGGGATATGAACCATGCCGGAATGCAGAAGAAGTTATAGAAAATATTGCCTATGATCCGGAACGCGATACCGAGAATCCGACCGGTTCGGTATTCTGCTCACACGGCGCGGGATTCAATGTTTCCTGGGATAAAGTACCAGAATATATGCATCTGGAAAACCAGTTGGAAAAAGAGCGTGCATTAGAAGAGGCAAAAAGACAGTCCAGACAGATAGAGAGACAGGCACCAAGAGCCGCCAGAACACCGAAAGTCTATTCAAAGGCGGAAGAAAAAGAACTGGAAGAGATCTTTATCCGTACTTATGGAAAGGTAGAGAGAAAAGGCGGGCTGACACCACAGACTTATGAAAGTGAGTATGCGAAAAAACAGCGGAAAAAAGAAGAAGCCGTGCAGGAATATTTACTCGTGGACGGATATAACGTTATATTTGCGTGGGAGGAATTAAAAGAGCTGGCAAAAGTCAGTATCGAAGCAGCGAGAGATAAGCTGATGGATATCCTGTGTAATTATCAGGGATATAAGAAATGTGTCCTGATCCTGGTATTTGATGCATACAAGGTAGAAGGCTACACACTTGAAATTCAGAAATATCACAATATCCATGTTGTATATACAAAAGAAGCAGAGACTGCCGATCAGTATATTGAAAAGGTCGTGCACCACATCGGAAGAAAATACCACGTAACGGTTGTAACTTCGGATGGCGTAGAACAGGTGATCACGATGGGACAGGGCGGCACACGCATTTCCTCAAGAGATTTTCTGGAGGAGATTGAATATACGAAGAAGCTGATCGCAGAAGATAATGAGAAGCAAAGAGTTAGCGACAGGAATTACCTGTTTGATCATGCGGATGAGGAATTTGTACGGAAAATGGAAGATATACGTTTGGGACGGAAAAGTAAGCAGGTAGGGGAGCCATAAATCAGTAGAAAATTTCTGTGTTTTTTGAATAGGATATATAGAAAAAATACATAAGTGTCATTACATATCGATAAATATGATTGGACATAAAGCTTATCTATTGATAAAATAATACTAAATAATAGAAAACATTGTGAAGTGTTGAGAGGGGATATATGAAAAAAAGAAAAGAATGGGTAAAAAAGGGCATTTTGATTGTACTATTACTTCTGTGTATAGCTGCTTATCTGTGGATACCGGGAGTGCATAGTGTGATGAACCGGGTGTTTAAGATGTTTGCAAGCGGTGATTTTACCATTGTGAGAGATTTTGTTGCATCATATGGAGTATATGCAGCACTGATATCTTTCTTATTGATGATATTTCAGTCAATTGCAGCACCGCTTCCGGCATTTTTGATAACATTTGCGAATGCAAATCTATTTGGCTGGTGGAAGGGGGCAATCCTTTCATGGAGCAGTGCGATGGCTGGAGCAGCAGTATGCTTTTATATTGCAAAGATATTAGGACGTGATGTGGCAGAAAAGTTAACCAGTAAAGCAGGACTTGAGCAGATAGATACATTTTTTGAGAGATATGGAAAGAATACGATACTGATCTGCCGTCTGCTTCCGTTTGTGTCATTTGATATTGTAAGCTATGCAGCCGGACTTACATCGATGTCATTTGCTTCATTTTTTATAGCCACAGGAATCGGACAGTTACCGGCAACCATTGTCTATTCTTATGTAGGAGGTATGCTGACTGGTGGAGCGAAGTTACTGGTAACAGCTTTATTGCTTATATTTGCTCTTTCGGCATTTATCTTTATGTTGAGAAAGATATATATGGACAGACAGTCCAGAAAATAGGATATGTGCCTGGAAAACCTGCCACAGAACCGAGTGGTGAAAAATTCCGGGAATATATATAAAATTAAAAACAGGAGGATATGAACATGGAAACATATTACAATCCAGAAGACCTTGCAAAATTCGGTACAATTGGGGAAAAGGCACCAGAGTTAGCGGAAAAGTTCTTTGCATATTATAATGCAGTATTCGAAGAAGGCGCGCTGACAGCAAGAGAAAAATCACTGATCGCACTTGCAGTTGCACATACCGTACAGTGCCCATATTGTATCGATGCATATACGAATGACTGCCTGGATAAAGGTGTCAGTGAAGAACAGATGACAGAAGCCGTACATGTAGCAGCAGCAATCCGTGGTGGAGCAAGTCTTGTACATGGAGTGCAGATGAAAAATATCGTGAAAAAACTGGAGTTTTAAAAGATTTGGGAAATACAAAGACGAACAAATTTGTATAAGAAACGACAGTGTATGTATGAAAAAGATTAAAAAGAAAGATAATGAGGAAATTAAAACATGAAAAAGAAAATTGTGACATTATTACTGGTAGCTGCAATGACAGGAATAATGGTTGTCGGATGTGGATCAAAAGGGGATGATAAGACGTCCGATACTAAGACAGAGCAGACAGAAGACAAGAAAGATACTGACGAGAAAAAAGAACTGGCAGATGATGAATACCAGTATGTATCAGCCGCAGATACAGTAAAAGCAGATGGCGTTCATGTATTAGATGTCAGAGAGTGGGATAACTATGTGAAGGGAAGAGTTGCAAATTCTGAATGGTGTCCAATCTTTCCTCTGGAAGATGATTCCTTAGTAGATGAGATGACAACTTATGCAAAAGATCATCTGAATGATGGAAAAGACATCTACGTGATTTGTAACAGCGGAAAACGAGGAGCTGAAAAAGCAACAGGTGTATTAAGAGATGCGGGAATCGAATCAACTTCTATCTATACAGTAGAAGGTGGAGCAGAGGCACTCAGTAAAGAAAGTGGAGCTTTGATCACAGACCGTACGGAAGAAAATATCGATTGGAAATATGTATCAGGTAAAGATGCTGTTGACAAAATTGGAGATAAAGATGTACAATTTTTAGATGTTCGTGATGATGATACATATAAAGCTGGTCATTTAAAAGGAACACTTCAGTGCAGTCTGAAAGATTTTGATACAGAGGCTGCTCAGACAGCAATGTATAAACTGGCAACAGAGGAGATGGACAAAGACGAACCTGTATACATCCTTTGTTATAGCGGTAATAAATGCGCAAAGACAGCAATTTCAGTAATGAAAGATGCAGGATTTGATACAGACAATCTGTTCATCATTGAAAATGGTGCAAAAGATGGAGATGTATCCGGAGCATTTGTAACAGAATAAAACGAAGAAAAAGGGAGTAGGAATACCGCTCCCTTTTAGATATATTATGAAATCAAACAGGAGGACAAAAAACATGAAAAAGAAAGTACTGGCTGTATTATTAAGTACAGCAATGGTTGCATCCCTTGCAATTGGATGCGGATCAAATTCAAAATCAGATGACAGCAAATCTGATACAAAGACAGAGGCAAAAGCCGACACAAAAGAAGAGACAAAAGACGTTGAGCCGGTAGAGCAGAGGACGGTTTATGTAACGCCAGAATGGTTAAAGAGTGCACAGGATGGTAATCAGGAAGGCTACGAAGATGTAGTTGTTGCAGAAGTTGCTTATGGTGATGATGCAAAAGACTGTGATTCTTACCAGAAAGGTCATATTCCTGGAGCAATCTATGTTGGTGATGTTGAGGTAGAAGATGCTACAGGATCAGAGGAAGGAGCATATAATCTTCTTTCTGCTGATGAAATTGAGAAAAACCTTCTTTCACATGGTATTACAAAAGATACAAAGGTTGTTCTTTACGGAGGAGATATCTCTGGAACAGCACGTGTTGCTTACGCTTACATCTGGGCAGGTGTTGAAGATGTTAAAATTGTAAATGGTGGAATTGATGCATGGAAAAATGCCGGATATGAGACCGAGAAAAAGACAAATGAAGGAACAGAAGCAAAAGACTTCGGAACAACTGTACCGGCACATCCAGAATACTGGACATCTATTGAAGATGCAAAAGACAAACTTGCAAACGATGATAACTTCAAATTAGTAAGTATCAGAAGTGAAGAAGAATGGCTTGGTGAGACAAGTGGTTATAACTATATGGACAAAGCCGGCGAGCCGGACGGTGCTGTATGGGGAAAAGGTGCTAAGACAGCAGCAGACGTTGCAGATTTTACAAACGATGACGGAACAGTAAAAGATCTGGACGGATTCAAAGAAGTATGGAAAGACTGCGATTTCACATTAGATAATGATCTTGCATTCTATTGTGGAACAGGATGGAGAGCAACCGTACCATTCCTTGTACTTTATGAAAATGGATACGATAATATCTCTGTATACGATGGTGGATGGTATGAGTGGTTAATGCATGATGACTATCCGGTACAGGTTGGAGATCCTGCAAGTGCTGATTGTGTACATACAACAGTCGGAGAACTCCCTACAGGAAAAGCAGCAAAATAAAGTCGAATAAGAGTCAAAAAAAGAAATTTTTGAATGATAATAATTAAAATTACAAGCGCTGTCACTGAATACCGGTGACAGCGTTTGGCAGTTGTTAAGGAGTGACTATGAAAAAATTAGTATATATTTTACTTGATTTATTAACTGTTGTATTTATGATTGGGGCGTATGCGGTACAGTACTTTACCAGAAAAAAATTAGGTATGCTCCGATGGGTGAATTATCAGAATATGCAGATACAGAAAAATGCAGTTTATGGTATACTGAAATATATCACAGTTGTAGTTACGATTATATTTATTGTGATGATTATAGCGGGATATAAGAAGAAAAAAGCAATGATGAGAAAGCTTGATCTTGTGATGATTGTGATTATGTCACTACTAGGAATCTTTTATCTTGGAATTACAGTATTAAAGTCAATTGAAGTACTTCCAGCATATTACTTTTTAATGCCGCTTGTTGGGGCAGCGGTTCTGATGCAGATTATAAGAAATGGTATTGCAGTGGGGACAAAAAAGAATGAAAAATAAAAAAATGTGGATATTTATCGGGATTATCATCCTGATATTGATCTGTAATCATATTTTCGGATGGTCATCATACCTTGGAAATACAGAAAACCTGAAATTTTTAGAGCAGATGGTGAAGGACAATCTGATACTGGCCATTTTTATCTATACAGTGCTTACGATTATAAGTTGTGTAGTACTGGCTTTACCGGGTGTAACATTTGCAATAATTGCGGGACTGGTGTTCGGGCCGGTGCTTGGAACAATCTGCTGTTCTGTTGCTACCACACTTGGGGCGATGGTGGCATTTATTGTGGGAAGATTTTTTCTACAGGACAGTATCAGACCGGTGGCAATGAAGAATAAATATCTGAAAAAATGGCTGTTTGACGAGTCTGGAAATAACGAAATATTCATACTGATGATTACGAGGCTGGTTCCGCTGTTTCCGTATAATCTTCAGAACTTTGCATATGGAGTAACGGATATTAAGTTTTCGACATATTCTATCTGTTCTTTGATCTTTATGCTTCCGGGAACAGCCATGTATACAGTTGGAACGGCAGGACTTGCGGATAAAGAGAACCGTATCTTGTATATTGGAATTGCAGTTGTTCTGGCAGTGATCGTGATGGGACTTGGTGCATTTCTGAAAAAGCATTACGTGCAGGAGGAAAAAAGTGAAGAATAAAAATATAGTGGAGACATGTACACATTGTCATGCCTGCCAGAATCAATGTGCATTTTTGAAAAAATATGGCATTGATATCGGGGATACCGAAAAACTTAATGAGCTTGCATACCATTGCTTTTTATGCGGGAAATGTACAGAGGTATGTCCTGAGAAGATTGATGGGAGAGCATATATTCTGAACCTACGCAGAAAAAAAGTCGAAGAAGCGGATGGAAATTTTACAGAAAAAGGCTATGGAATACTCTTAAAAGAAAAGAAGGATTATATATACCGGAATTACAGGCATGCGCAGGGGGAAAGTGTCTTATTTCCGGGGTGTAATTTTCCTTCTTTTTATCCAAAGACGACAAAAAAACTGGTAAATGTGTTAAAGTCATATGGTATTGGAGTTGCATATGACTGTTGCGGAAAGCCGGTTGCAGAACTTGGTCTGGAAGCAGATGAAAAACGCATTATGAACCGGATAGACCGGGAATTAAAAACAAGAAAAATAAAAGAAGTAATCATGCTTTGTCCGAACTGCTATGCTTATCTGAAACCTCGGCTTACAGAGGTAAAGATCACAAGCATCTATGAAAAGCTGGAAGAACTGGGAATTGGAAAGAAAAATCTTACACCGGCGAAGGTATTCCTTCCATGCCCGGACAGAGAAAAAAAAGAACTGTTAAGTCAGATAGAAGCTTATGCAAGTGGTGGACTTACGCCAGTTGGAAATGTACAGTGCTGCGGGCTTGGAGGCTGTGCACCGGTTAAAGAGCCAGAGCTTGCAAAGAACATGGGAGAAGCGTTAAATGCCGGATTAAAAGATCGTGAGAGTGAAAAGATATACAGCTATTGTGCATCCTGTGCAGGCAATCTGAACCGCAACGGCTGCAGGAACGTAATCCATGTTCTGACAGAAATTATGGAGACATATGAGAAAACAGATACCGGAAAGTCCATGCTTAACCGTATAAAGACAAAGTTTATATAAGACAGTAATAGAGCGTGACATGTATCTGGCAGAAAGTATTGTTCAGACACATTGTGACGGTCAGGCAAAGAGGCCAGAAACATAAAAAGAGGAAGCAGATGAAAATGAAACGAGCAGTGATTGTATTTACAAGAGTTCCGGTTCCGGGACAGACAAAGACAAGAATGATGCCATACTTTTCACCGGTGGAATGTGCAAGACTTCATGAAAATTTTCTAAAAGACATTGCACAGGAGTGTGAAAAAGTAAATGCAGATATATTCGTATGCTATACACCACAGAGAGGAAAAGCATATCTGAAGACTATATTTAAAGGTGCAGTAGATTACATTCCGCAGACGGGGGAAGGTCTGGGAGAAAGAATGTATCAGGCAATCGAATGTGTGCTGGGAAACGGATATGATTCCTGTGTATTAATTGGAACGGACATACCGGAACTTAAGGCTTCTGATCTGGAATATGCGCTGAGACTTCTGGATGTAAATGATGTAGTCTTTGGTCCGACTGTAGATGAAGGATATTATCTTGTCGGCATGAAAAGGCCAATAAGGGAAGTATTTGAAAAAAAGACATATGGTACGGGAAATGTTCTGGAACAGACGGTAGCACCGTTAAAGGAGACGGGACTGACGGTTGGATATGTGAGAAGGCTGCAGGATATGGATGACAGGGAAGACATTACCTGTTACAGAAGCCGTATGAGAGTGCAGAAATCACTTCAGAAAACATATACTGGCCGGTATCTTTTAAAAAAGCAGAAGATTTCTGTCATTGTTCCGATATATAATGAAGAGACAACAATCGAAAAACTGCAGGAGCAATTGTTGCCGTTGCAGAAAAAATGCGAGATCATTTTCGTAGATGGTGGAAGTACAGATGCAACCATATCTATGATTGATCCTTCATTTAAAATCCTGCGTTCGCCAAAGGGGAGGGCGAATCAGATGAATCTGGGTGCCAGAGAGAGTAAAGGGGATATTCTGTTCTTCCTCCACAGCGACAGTGAACTTCCCAAAAAGCCATTGGAAGAAATCCGTGAAGTAATGAAAGATTATGAAGCAGGCTGTTTTGGTATAGCATTTCATTCCAGACAGTTCTTTATGTGGACTTGCAGAGTCATTTCCAATCACCGGATCAAAGACAGAAAAGTCATGTTTGGGGATCAGGGAATCTTTATTACCAGAGAATTATTCTTTGAGGCAGGGATGTTCCCGAATCTCCCAATTATGGAGGACTATCAGTTCTCGCTTACATTAAAGGAGATGGGAGTGAAGCTTGGAATTGCCAGACACAGAATCTATACCTCGGACCGGAGATTTCCGAAAAAGACGATACCACAGTTAAAAGTCATGTGGAAGATGAACCGGTTAAGGAAGATGTACAGAGACGGAGTGCCGATAGAAACGATATCAAAGTTATATAAAGACGTAAGATGATAACTGGCACTATAAAAAAATAAATCAGTATCAGAACAAATCATTCCTGCAATCTACATTCCTTACTTTGCGATATATTTTGTAGAAAGGTTTTTATGCATACTTTGGAATCTTTGTGTAAAATGTCAGGTATAAAAAAGGATAAAAAATAACTATGGAACGAATAAAAGGATTAAAAGAATATGTAAAAAGTAAAGACTACAGAGAGGCACTGGGACTGCCAACGGAGCAGGAAGAAGAATATAAGATGCTGGCCCAGGGAGAATATAATATCAATTATATTTTTGAACATCCAAAGACAGGACAGAAGCTATTGCTTCGTGTGAACTGCGGAAGCCAGATGCATCTGGAAGATCAGATCGGTTATGAATTCTACGCACTGCAGCTACTGAAAGATTCAGGAAGAACGCCGAAGGCATTATATGTAGACGGAAGTAAAAAACTTCTGGATCACGGAATCATGGTAATGGAATATCTTCCGGGAAAGGCACTGGATTATCATACAGATATGAAGTATGCTGCTGAATGTCTGGCAGATATCCACAGTGTCAGAATCCCGGAATCTGAAAAAGTATTGATACGTCCGGAAAATCCACTCATTGCCATACTGGAAGAGTGTGAGGAGATGGTAAAGACATATATGGATTCCCCACTTGGAAAAGATAAGACAAAACAGACAATCCGGGATTTGCTTGATCAGGCATGGAAAAAAGCGAGAAAGTCAGATATAGAATTAACGTATGCATGCTGCATTAATACAGAACTGAATTCCAGCAATTTCCTGATCGGAGGGGAAGGAAAGCCAAACTATCTGATTGACTGGGAAAAGCCGCTTTTAGGAGACCCGGCGCAGGATCTGGGACATTTCCTTGCACCGACAACAACATTTTGGAAGACAGACGTAATCCTTGGTATGGAAGAGATAGAGATATTCATAGATAATTATATCGAATGTGTAGGAGGACGTTTTGATACGACGGGACTAAAGGAACGGACGAAAACATTTGTAGAGATAACATGTTTAAGAGGCATTACATGGTGTGCTATGGCATGGGTACAGTATCAGCAGCCGGACAAACTGATTGTAAATGAATTCACGTATCGGAAGCTGGAAGCGTATCTGTCGGAGGAATTCCTTGAAAAGATAGAGAAATTTCTTGAGCATAAGAATGTATAAGCTGGAAACTGAAAAAATATCTTGGAAAAGTACAAATATAAAAGGATAAAATAAAAAAGAAGAATGAAGGAGAACAAAAATGGAAAAAGAAAAGATTGCAGAACTTTTTATGAAAGGAATTGACTGCTCGCAGGTGGTAGTCGGAGCATTTGCAGAAAATCTTGGAATCACACAGGAAGAGGCATACAAGATGGCAGCCGGATTCGGTGGGGGAATGGGAATTGGTGAAACTTGCGGGGCAGTTGTAGGTGCAATGATCGTACTTGGACTTTGCTTTGGACACTGTGATACAGAACATATGGAGCAAAAAGATGTCATGAATGCAAAAAGAGCAGAGTTTTTGACAAAATTTCAGGAAAAATATAGCGTCTGTAGCTGCAAAAGTTTATTAAAACATGATATCGCAGATCCAGAAGGTATGAAGAAAATATTGGACGAGGGACTGTTGTTTGATTTCTGTCCGGAAGTAGTAAAAGATACAATTGATATACTGAATGAGGTTTGCAATGGATGATATAATCAAGGATTTTCATGATTTGGCAGAGATTCCGCCATTTCAGGAGACGATACCGGATAAAAAATATATGGACACGGAAGAACATCTGGATGTATTACAGATGAATATCGGGCGTAAATGCAATCTGGTCTGTAAGCACTGTCATGTGGATGCGGGACCTGGAAGAACCGAAGAGATGTCAAAAGAAGTGATGGATGCCTGTCTTACATTTGCAAAAGAGCAGAACATTGCAACGATAGACATTACCGGAGGAGCACCAGAGATGAATCCGCACCTGGAATATCTGATAGAAGAAAGCAGCAAAATCTGTGATCATATCATAGTAAGAACGAATCTGGTTATTCTTCTTGAAAAAAAATATGAGCATCTTATGGAAGTATATGCAAGGAATAAAGTAGAAGTAGTGTGTTCGCTTCCGTATTACCGTGCGGCAGAGATGGATAAGGTGCGTGGAGCCGGATCGTTTGATAAAGCGATTGAAGTAATACGGTGCCTGAATGAGATGGGATATGGAAAAAATCCGGAATTAGTATTGAATATGGTCTATAATCCGGCGGGAGCTTTCTTTCCACCAGATCAGGAAGCGATGGAAAAAGAATATAAACAGAAACTATCACAGGATTTTGGCATTGTATTTAACAGTCTTTATACATTGTATAATAATCCGATGGGAAGATTCGGGGCATTCTTAAGAAGATCAGGTAATCTGAAGCGGTATATGAAGAAATTATTTGATGCATTCAATGCAGATACAGTAGAAGCTCTGATGTGCAGGACACAGCTCTCAGTTGATTATGACGGACAGCTGTATGATTGTGACTTTAATCTGGCGGCCGGACTTTCTGTAATTGGTGGACAGACGATATTTGATGTTACCGGACAGCCATATCAGATACGAAAGATACGTATGGATAAGCATTGTTATGCATGTACAGCGGGATCGGGATCCAGCTGAGGTGGTGCAACGAGTTAGGCAGGCTGTCTGACAAATATGTCTGGAAGAAGTGTGTATGTTATGGTACACTAATTCAGTATGAACAATAATTATGCATAGAAAATGCAAGAATATACAAAAAGGAGAAAACAAATGCCAGTTTTTGATTTTAATTCAACACCAGATGAAAAGAAACCAGCGGAATGTACCTATACAGTCATCCGCTCGAATGAAAATGAAGCAACAGCAGAAAAACCAATGATGGTTCTGGATAATAAAGCACGCAAATGGGATCATCATTCCTGTGGTGTATTTACCAATCCGATCAAGAGAACATCGTTCGAATTCCAGCAGGAAGATGGAACCGTAAGTGCAGATATCTTAAAGATTGATGCAAGATTTGTAAGCCTGTTAAAATGGCTGGGGGAAAATCACATCAATGTCCGTCTTTCCGGTGAAAATACAGAAGAAGGATATGCAGTATACAAGATCCGTGAGATCGCATTCGGCGGTGGAACGAAGTTATCGGCAGAAGACGGATTCCTGCAGTTTATGATCGAGCGTCTCCTTGCAAGTAATGCACCTGCAGAAGAGGCAGAGGACGAAGATGAGGATGAAGCAGGAGATGATATGAAGCTTACAAGTCTTCAGAGCATTACGGATTTCATGAATTGTGCGGGAAGAACACTTCCAGATAATATCCGCCTCTGGGCAAGACGTAACCTTGCAGTGGCCCGCTCTCATGAAGTATCACCTGAAGAAAGACGCCACGCACAGAGAGCACTTTCTATTATGATGAATGTACAGTGGAAGAGTAATTACTTCGAAGCAATCGATCCGGATGAAGCACGCAGGATCCTGGATGAAGAGCTCTATGGAATGGAACGTGTAAAACAGAGAATCATCGAGACGATTATCCAGATCAACCGTACGCATACATTGCCGGCATATGGACTTCTGTTAGTAGGACCGGCAGGAACAGGTAAGTCACAGATTGCTTATGCGGTAGCACGTATCCTGAAGCTTCCTTGGACAACTCTGGATATGAGTTCGATTAATGATCCGGAACAGTTAACCGGAAGCTCGCGTATCTATGCTAATGCAAAGACTGGTATCATCATGGATGCATTTGCCATGGCAGGAGAATCGAATCTGGTATTTATCATCAACGAGCTTGATAAAGCAGCATCCGGAAAAGGCAATGGTAACCCGGCAGATGTACTTCTGACACTTTTGGATAACCTTGGATTCACCGACAACTATATCGAGTGTATGATCCCGACAGTAGGTGTATATCCAATTGCAACAGCAAATGATAAATCACAGATCAGTGCACCGTTGATGTCACGTTTTGCGGTAATCGATATTCCGGACTATACACCGGAAGAGAAGAAAGTCATCTTCTCAAAATTCGCACTTCCGAAGGTCTTAAAGAGAATGAGCCTCAGAGAAGATGAGTGTATTATGAGCGAAGAAGGTCTGAATGAAGTAATCGAATTATATTCTAATACTTCAGGAATCCGTGATCTGGAGCAGGCAGCAGAGCATATTGCGGCAAATGCATTGTATCAGATTGAAGTAGACCATGTAAAATCTGTTACATTTGACGCTGAGATGGTAAGAAATCTGTTAAAATAATGAGTACAACGTTTTTTACAAGAGATAAGAATTTTTATAAAATATTTTTCCGTCTTATGATCGTGGTAGCACTCCAGAATCTGGTGGCATACAGTGTCAATATGCTGGATAATATTATGCTTGGAAGCTATAGCCAGAGTGCGTTATCCGGGGCTGCGACGGTGAATCAGATATTCTTTATCGTGAACCAGCTGGCGCTTTCCATCGGAAATGCACTGGTAGCGATGAGTTCCCAGTACTGGGGAAAGAAAGAGACGGGACAGATCCGGAATCTGACCGGTGTCGCACTTACGATCAGTATGATGTTTGCAGTGGTGATTGTTGTATTGTGCAGTGTGATACCGGAACAGCTGCTCCGGATTTTTACCACATCCCCGGAGATTATTGCAGAGGGAAAAGTTTATCTTGGACTTTTAAAGTGGACGTTTATCCTATTTATGATCAGTAATCTGCTGATTGCAATGCTTCGGAGTGTAGAGACGGTAAAGATATCGTTCATCATATCGGTTATATCACTCATCACGAATGGATGTATCAATTATACACTGATTTTTGGAAAGTTCGGATTTCCGGAGATGGGAATCCGGGGAGCTGCGATCGGAACACTGACGGCAAGGACGCTGGAACTTCTGATCGTAGCATGCTATATCTGGAAGATTGATAAGAAGGTCCGCTTATTTGGAGGAAAATTATTACACATTACTTTCGCACCGGAGAATAAAAAGATGTGGGGTGCATACTTAAAGGTGGCGCTTCCGATTATGTGTTCTGGAATGATCTGGGCAATCTCTGTGCCTATGCAGACTGCAATCCTTGGGCACCTGTCTTCGGATGCAATTGCGGCAAATTCGGTATCCAGTACATTTTTCCAGTATCTGAAGGTAATTGTGATTGCGATATCATCGGCATCGGCAGTAGTGGTCGGAAAAGATATCGGAGCCGGTGACATAGAACGTGTGAAATCAGACGCAAGAACATTGTCAGTGATTGATGTATGCATCGGGATTGTGCTGGCACTATTATTGTTCGTGCTGAGAAAACCACTGTTGTCTATGTACAAATTAAACGATACGGCAGCAGTTCTGGCAGATCATTTTATCATGGTCATGAGTGGGGTTATGATCGGAATGTCGTATCAGATGCCGGTATCTGTTGGAATTATCCAGGGAGCAGGAGATACAAAGTTTTCCATGTGTATGAATCTGATCTCGACATGGGGAATTGTCATGCCGCTTTCATTGCTTTCGGCGTTCGTGTGGAAATTACCGGTAGAACTGGTTGTGGTTGCGGTGCAGTCGGATCAGCTCTTTAAAGGGATTCCGGTGTTCCTGCGGTTCAGAAGTTATAAGTGGATTCATAAGCTGACTTAGATACCAGAGTATGCAAGACTTCCGGAAGACAACAAAGCGTCTGCAATAAACTGATAATTTAGTGAAATGAATGCTGATTTGACAGTGTATCTGTAAAAAATTACATAATAAAATAGATGCCGCCGGATATTCAGTTCTGGCGGCATTTTTGTGGGAAATTTCCAGTAATATTCTTGAAAGAAAATAAATATATTTAATGCGTTACAGGTAAAAAAGAGCTATAATAAATAAGAATAACGGAATTTTCCGGGAAAGTAATGGGATTTATTATGTATGCAATATCTTATATTGAGATAAACACCTGCTGCATGATCATCCTGTTATTGATTTTACACAGACATTTGCGTGGGCTGGATAAGAGTCTGGCAGCGAATACATTTCTTTCTTTTTCATATGCAGAATGTGAACTGGGAAGAAAATGGGTAAATGACAAAAGAAAACGATGAGTGTATAAAATAATGAAACGGAAGATAAATCGGAGACAGGTATACAGAAATACATTGCTTGTATTTATCGTAGCATTTCTGGTGGTACTGATTGGTGTATTTGCGCTGAACCGGAATCAGGAGAAGGCAGAAAAATTAAAAGCAGAATACACCGCAGAGACTACGATAGGAAGGGTAGAGTCACAACTGAATAAGTATCTGGCAGAGTCGGATCTGATCAAAAAGATGATTGAGTCAGGAAATAATATCGATGGTGATTCATTTGAAAAACTTTCAGAACTTATGCGAGATGAAAATGGAGTAATCGAGGCAAATGAACTTGCAAAAGATGGCATAGTGAATCAGGCATACCCATTAGAGGGAAATGAAGTAGCAATCGGTCTTGATATGCTGAAGAATCCGGCTAGAAAAAAAGAAGCAAGACAGGCAAAGAAAAGCGGCGAATATACAATCGCAGGACCATATGAACTGGTCCAGGGAGGAACCGGTGCACTGCTGTTCGAGCCGGTATATCAAAAAGATAAGGATGGTAAAAAGCAGTTCTGGGGATTTTCCATTCTCGTGCTTAACTGGGAAAAGTTTATGGAAGAGACAGAGCTTAATAAACTGGAAGATGCCGGTTATGATTATCAGATCTGGAAAAAGGATAAGTATAACGGGAAAAAGATTGTAATCGCAGAAAGCAGGAAGCAAAAGCCTTCCAACTCTCTGGAGGTAAAATGTTCGGTACCAAATGATATGTGGTATTTTGAAATTGCACCACATGAGGGGTGGATTTCATTAAGAATGATCGTATTTGGTGTGATTATATCACTGGCGCTTGGGGGACTTCTGGCAAGTGTATACTACCAGTTTGCAATGCAGCAATATAAGGATTATGTACACGAGAAAAAATTACAGAAATCCGTAAGAGAAGCAAGGGCTGCAAATGAAGCAAAGACCCGGTTCCTGTTCAATATGAGTCATGATATCCGTACTCCTATGAATGCTATCATAGGATTTGCGGAGCTTCT
This sequence comes from Dorea sp., assembly GCF_977044405.1. Classification (NCBI taxonomy): domain Bacteria; kingdom Bacillati; phylum Bacillota; class Clostridia; order Lachnospirales; family Lachnospiraceae; genus Dorea; species Dorea sp. The sequence goes on along the minus strand of NZ_CDRRQK010000017.1, from coordinate 30,222 downwards.
GGAGAAGCATCTGGATAATAAAGAACGGGCAATGGATTACGTGAAGAAAATCCGGTCTTCGAGTTCATTTTTACTGTCGATCATCAATTATGTGCTTGAGATGGCAAGAATTGAAAGTGGGAAGGCAACACTTAAGTCAGAAACAGGTAATTTTGAAGAACTGGTCAATTCACTGGGTGCAGTTTTCGAACCGGCAGTAAAAGAAAAGGGACTGGAATATCACTGCAAGCTTGATGTAAAGCATAGCAATGTGATCTGTGACCAGACAAAGATAAGGGAAATCATTCTGAATATTGTGGGAAATGCTATAAAATATACACCAGAAGGTGGAAAAGTCTCTATGAAGATAACAGAGAGTCCGTCTGAAACCAGTGAAAGAGCGCTTTATAAGCTGACCATTGAAGATAACGGAATCGGAATGAGCGAAGAATACCTGCCACATATCTTTGAAGAGTTCACAAGAGAACGGACTACAACAGAAAGTAAGATCATCGGTACAGGACTTGGACTTCCAATTGTAAAATCACTGGTAGATCTGATGCAGGGAAGCATTGAGGTAGAAAGTGAACTCGGAAAGGGAACGAAGTTTGAAGTTATTCTTCCATTAAAAATTGTAACAGAGCAGCAGATGAATGAAAAACAGGAAAAAACTGCGCAGATGATTCCGGATGCTCTGAGAGGGAAGAAGATATTACTTGCAGAAGATAATGAGCTGAATGCAGAGATTGCAATGACGATTCTGGAAGAATATGGATTTGAAGTCACAAAAACGGCAGATGGAAAAGAATGTCTGGAAGAGCTTAAGCGGATGCCGGAGCATACATACGACATTATACTGATGGATATCCAGATGCCGAATATGGATGGTTACGAAGCAACGACGCAGATCCGCGCATTAGACGGAGAACGGAGTAGAATCCCGATCGTAGCCATGACGGCAAATGCATTCGACGAAGATAAGAAAAAAGCAATCGATACAGGAATGAACGGACATGTTGCAAAGCCAATCGACATTCATGTATTGATACGTACATTGAAAGAGGTTCTTTTATAATGGAATGGAAAGAATTTGAAGCTACATTTCCAATACAACTGAACGAACAGCAAAAGGAAGCAGTACAGAGCACAGAAGGGCCGGTACTGCTTCTTGCTGTGCCGGGGTCCGGGAAGACTACCGTGCTGGTTACACGTCTGGGATATATGATCTATTGCAAAGGCATCAGACCGGAACGGATACTGACGGTTACGTATACCGTAACGGCAACAAAGGATATGAGACAGCGGTTTGCCACGCGTTTTGGGGAAGAACTTGCAGGGCGTCTGGAATTCCGTACGATCAATGGTATCTGTGCAAGAATCATCCAGTATTATGGAAGACGCATCGGTAAAACTCCGTTTGAGCTTGTAAAGGATGAAAAAGAGACGACGAAAATGCTGGTAAAGATCTGTCAGGAACATGGAATGGGATATCCGGCGGAGAGTGATCTGAAGAATGTAAGAACGCTGATTACATATATCAAAAATATGATGCTGACAGAAGAAGAGATACAGAAGCTGGAAGAAAAAGAAGAGATAAAGATAGCGGGAATTTATAAGGCATATTGTCAGCAGATGCGGAAAGTGAACCTGATGGATTATGATGATCAGATGCTGTATGCCTATAAGATGCTGCGGATGGATGGGGAGCTTCTGGCATATTTTCAGAACCTGTATCCGTATATCTGTGTGGATGAGGCACAGGATACATCGAAGATCCAGCATGCGATCATTGCACTTCTGGCTTCGAAGACGAAGAATCTTTTTATGGTCGGAGATGAGGATCAGAGTATCTATGGATTCAGGGCGGCTTATCCGGAGGCATTATTGTCATTTGAAACGCATTATCCGGGGGCGAAGGTACTTCTGATGGAAGAAAACTTCCGGTCGAATGCCAACATTGTAAAAGCTGCGGATACATTTATCCAGAAAAACACGATGCGGCATGAGAAGCATATGTATGCGGCAAGGGAGGCAAAAGAACCGGTAAAAGAGATAAGATTAAAATCAAGACGGGCGCAGTATGCGTATCTTTTAAAGATTGCAAGAGACTGCAGTGAAAAAACGGCGGTGCTATATAGGGACAATGAATGTGCGATCCCATTGATTGATCTTCTGGAACGACACAATATCCCGTACCGGATGCGCAATGCAGAGCTTACATTTTTCACCCACCGCACGGTGCTGGATATTCAGAATATTATTCGTTTTGCATTGAATCCAAAAGATACAGAACTTTTTTTACAGATATATTACCGTTTGAAAACATTTATAAAAAAGGAAGAAGCTATCCGGATCACAAAGATCAGCCGGGAAAAAGATATCCCGGTACTGGAAGCAGCTGTAAAGTATGGACAGCTTGAAAGTTATACGGCAGAGAATATAAGGACTTTAGACCGGCAGATGAAACTGATGTTAAAAGAGCCTGGAGATAAGGCCGTGAACCGGATACTGCAGCTGATGGGGTATCAGGAATATCTGAAGCACAGCGGTGCGAACGGAAGTAAGCTTGAGATTGTAAAGACGATTGGAAGGCTGGTAGAATCACCGGAGAAATTACTGGAACGTCTGGAAGAACTGAAGATGATCATCCAGGAAAAAAAGACGGACTATAATTGTCCATTTATTCTGTCTACGATCCATGCCAGCAAAGGTCTGGAATACGAGACAGTATATCTGATGGATGTAGTAGACGGAATACTGCCGGAGAAAGTACCGGGCAGTATCTATAAGGCTGAAAAAGAAGAGATAGAGACCTATGAAGAAGAACGGCGCCTTTTCTATGTAGGAGTAACAAGAGCGAAGGATCAGTTAAATGTGTTCATGATCCAGAAACCGTCGAAGTTCTGCAGTGAATTGCTTGGTAAGGCGGGAGCAAGAGAATCGGTACGGGAAGAATGGGCAGGAAGAACGGAACATGGAATCTATGGCGAAAAGCAAAAAGCTGGTTATCGAAAGAATCATAAGGTTGATTTTTATATGGATAACGGGAGCAGGAAGCCGGAAAAGAATAGGAATACAGGCAAAAATTATCAGGAACTGGCAGAAGAACTTGGAGCGGGAGTGATCGTCAGACATAAAAAGTTTGGACAGGGCGTTGTGACAGATATGGATGATGATTATGTAAGAATCCAGTTTGGAGATACGGTGAAAAGTATGGATCTTAAGATTCTGGCACGCCTTGGTGTGCTTGAAATTAAAAATGACTAATGGTCAAAAATACATTGACTGTTAGTCTTTTTTGATGTATAGTGCAGGTAGGATATAAAATGACCAACAGTCATAAAGAGCGGAACATCATATGCTCATAAAAGGAGGGGAAGTTATGAACATGGTCGCATTTGGTAAAAAAGTAGTGAAATTTAGAATTCCAATACTTATTATAAGTATTCTGCTTTTGATTCCGGCGGGGATTGGCTATGTGAATACAAGAGTTAATTATGATGTGCTGACCTATCTGCCGGAGGATATCGAGACGATGCAGGGCCAGGATATCCTGGTCAAAGACTTTGGAACCGGAGCATTCTCAATGTTTATTGTGGATGGTATGGAAGATAAGGAAGTCTCGGCACTGAAGTCTGAAATCGAAAAAGTTGATCATGTAGAGAAGGTACTGTGGTACGATTCGCTGGCAGATATCAGTATACCAAAAAACATGATCCCAAAGAAAGTCTATGATGTATTTAATTCAGACACGGGAACGATGATGGCAATCTTCTTTGATGAAGGTACCTCTTCGGACGGAACAATGGAAGCAATCGGGGAAATCCGGAAACTGGCCGGAAAGAATTGTTTCTTAAGTGGAATGTCTGCAATTGTTACAGATACTAAGAATCTGGCTGAAAAAGAGACGCCGTTATATGTGCTGATCGCGGTGATTCTGGCAGTCATTGTACTTGGACTTACGATGGATTCGTATTTTATACCGCTGTTATTCATGCTTAGTATTGGAATGGCAATCGTATATAATCTTGGAAGTAACTATTTCTTTGGAGAGATTTCGTATATTACGAAAGCCCTGGCAGCAGTTTTACAGCTGGGGGTTACACTGGATTATTCTATCTTTTTGATGCATAGTTATGAAGAACAGCAGGTACGCTATGACGGCGATAAAGAACGGGCGATGGCACATGCGATTTCCCAGACATTTTCATCGATAATTGGAAGTTCTGTTACAACTGTGGCAGGATTTATTGCACTTTGCTTTATGACATTTACACTTGGTATGGATATCGGAGTGGTTATGGTAAAAGGTGTTATCCTTGGTGTGATCGCATGCGTTACAATCCTTTCATCCATGATTCTTTGCTGTGATAAATGGATTACAAAGGCGATTCATAAGCCTATCCTTCCGAATATTGGAAAGATATCAGACAAAGTTACGAAACGGTATATGGTCTACGTGGTTATTTTCCTGGTACTTTTATTCCCGGCAATTTATGGAAATAATCATACGGCGGTATATTACAATCTGGATGAGACACTGCCAAAGGACCTTCCGAGTATCATTGCGAATGAAAAGCTGAAAGCAGATTATGATATGAATACCACACATATGATCCTGGTGGACAGTTCCGTAGAGTCTTCCGAAGTAGCCAGGATGATCAATAAGATGGACGAAGTAGACGGTGTAAAATGGGCACTTGGACTGGATGCACTGATCGGACCATCGATTCCGCAGAGTATGATCCCGGAATCTGTAACCGAGATGCTTAAGAATGATAAGTATCAGCTTCTGCTGGTTAATTCAGAATATAAAGTAGCATCCGATGAACTGAACGCACAGATCAAAGAACTGAACAAGATCCTTCACAAATATGACAAAGGCGGAATGCTAATCGGTGAAGGCCCGCTGACAGCAGATCTGATCGATATTACAGACACAGACTTCAAGACAGTCAGTATCGTGTCCATTGGAATTATATTTGTGATTATATTATTACTGTTCAAATCCATCTCGCTTCCGATTATACTGGTTGGAGTCATTGAATTTGCGATATTTGTAAATATGGGAATCCCGTATTACACAGGAACAAAGCTTCCGTTCGTTGCATCGATCGTTATCGGTACTATCCAGCTTGGTTCTACGGTAGATTATGCGATCCTTATGACGACTAGATATAAAAGAGAACGCAGCCACGGAGCAGAAAAGTATGAGGCAATCACAACTGCACACCGTGCATCCGCTCAGTCAATCATGGTAAGTGCATTGAGTTTCTTCGCAGCAACGATTGGTGTCGGACTGTATTCGAATATTGACATGATCAGTTCACTGTGTATCCTGATGGCAAGAGGTGCGATTATCAGTATGATCGTTGTTATCTTTGTATTGCCGTCGATGTTCATGGTATTTGATAAGGTGATCGTGAAGACGAGTAAGGGATTTTTACCAAAATAAGATAAAAAGCCAATTGTCAAAATGCAAAGTAGACCATGGGGACGTGAAAATATGGCTTTTTTACTGTCCCCGTTGACATCCGGTAATCAGATATACAAAGCCGGAATGGAAAGGATGGAATGATAAATATATTGTCATAATGATGCAAACATGCTAAAATATGACCTTGAACTGGTTCGAAAACCTCCCAGTATAAAAAACTAGGCAAAGTACATAAGATGTATGATTACTTTTGTTTATGGGGTTTCTATAAGCAAAAGTATTTTTTTGCCTTTTGATTTGCATTGCATTCGTAAGGAGCTGCCAGTGGCAGGTCCTGTAGAAGGTTGAGAAAGGGAAAGAAAAATGGAAAAAAGAAAAGTAATTATTGACTGTGATCCGGGCATTGATGACAGCCTGGCTATCATGCTGGCATTGCAGTCAGAAGAACTCGAGGTAGTTGGAATTACCATTGTATGCGGGAACTGTCCGGTAGAAATGGGATTCGAAAATGCGAAAAAAGTGTTGAAGCATATGGAAAGGTTAGATGTTCCTGTCTACATAGGCGCGGAAAAGCCGCTTCGCCGGGAGTATGTTAATGCACTTGATACGCATGGAGAAGACGGACTAGGTGAAAGCTTTTTACCGGAGGTAGAAGGATTTCATCAGAAGATGGGAGCAGTAGAATTCCTTGCATCCAAGCTGAAAGAAGGACACATTTCCGTAATAGCACTTGGTCCAATGACGAATCTTGTAACATTGTTTGAACAAGACAGAGTAGCATTTGATCAGATCGAAGAATTCGTATCTATGGGCGGAACATTCAAAAGCCATGGAAATTGTTCGCCGGTAGCGGAATACAATTACTGGTGTGATCCGGATGCGGCAGCGAAAGTATATGATGCAATGTACCAGAATGGAAGAAAGATTCATATGATTGGTCTGGATGTGACAAGAGAAATAGTTCTGACACCAACGATTCTGGAGTATATGTGCCGGTTGAATGCAGACAGAGGTGCATTCATCAGGAAAATCACAAAATTTTATTTTGATTTTCACTGGCAGTGGGAACACATCATTGGATGTGTGATCAATGATCCTCTCGCCGTAGCATATTTTATTGATCCTTCAATCTGCGAAGGATTTGAGTCCTTTGTCCAGATTGAGACAGAAGGAATATCACTGGGGCAGTCGGTTGTAGATTCGATGAATTTTTACCGGAAAGAGCCGAATGCAAAGGTATTAACACAGGTAGATACATATCGGTTTTTCGAAATGATGCTTTCGAGAGTACTGGAAGTAGAGCCTGAGAGTCTGGATATTTTAGAAAATATGTTATAGGGAGAAAGAAAGACATGAAAAAAACATCAACATATAGAGTATCAACATATAAAATCTGCATCGTTGCATTTGCAATATGCATTAACCTGGCAGGCGGACAGCTTGCATTGTTACTGAAGCTTCCGATTTATTTGGACAGTATCGGAACTGTATTCATTGCGTCTACGTTAGGACCGGTCTATGGAATGCTTCCAAATGTGATCAGTGGTCTGTTCATGGGAATGACGGTTGACGTGTATTCGTTATATTATGCGCCTGTTGGGATCATACTTGGTCTGGTGACAGGTCTGGTATATCGGAAATATAAGCCGAAAAAATGGTGGATATTTGTAGCGGCTCTGGTAATCACATTGCCATCGACTATTGTAAGTTCGTGCATTACAGCATTCTTATTTGGTGGTATTACCTCATCCGGGTCTACAGTTCTGGTGCAGCTTCTTTCTAAAACTCCGATTGGAATGGTAGGGGCATGTTTTGTGGTTCAGTTCTTTACGGATTATATTGACCGGGTGATCTGTCTGTTCGTAGTGAGTACGCTTACAAAGGCATTGCCGAAAAATATGATGGAGAGATTATAAAGGAGAAGGTATAAAGTGAACGTATTGATAACAGGTACAAGTTCCGGGATTGGAAAAGGATGTGCGGAATATTTTTTAAAAAACGGACATAAGGTCTATGGATTTGACCGGAATGAACCGGCGATAGAGCATCCGGATTATATACATTACCGGCTGGATATCCGCGATAAGCAGCTGTATCCAGAGCTTCCACCTATGCAAATTGTGATCAACAATGCAGGTGTGCAAAATGAAGATGATATAGACATCAACCTGAAAGGAACCATTGCAATCACAGAACATTACGGAGTACAGCCGGAGATCAGATCCGTGATCATGATCGGTTCGGCAAGCGGCCATACCGGCTCGGAATTCCCGGAGTATGCGGCAAGCAAAGGTGGAGTTCTGGCATATACCAAAAATGTTGCGATGAGAATTGCGCCATATCAGGCAACCTGCAATAGTCTGGATTTCGGCGGGGTGATGACAGAGCTAAATAAACCTGTGATGGAAGATGAAAAAATGTGGAATGCGATTATGGACCTGACTCCTTTAAAACGCTGGATGAGCGTAGAGGAAGCGGCGGAATGGATTTATTTTATGGCGGTGAAAAACAGATTCTGTACAGGACAGAATATTTTGATCGATGGATTAGAAGCAGGGAACAGCAATTTTATATGGCCGGAATAAAAGTATGATAAAAAAGAAAAGAGGGGTAAAACATGGAGTTCAAATACTGTAAATTAGAAATATTTCTCCCACCAACACATCTGGAAATCGTACAGAAAGCACTGCAGGAAGTAGATGCGGGGCACATCGGAAATTATGATTCCTGCATGTCAGTAAGTCCGGTGACAGGATACTGGCGTCCGCTTGACGGATGTGATCCGTATATCGGAACCAGTGGTGAGATCAGCTGCGAGCCGGAGCTGAAAGTGGAAGTAACGGTGTATACAGAAAATGTTGATAAGACGATTGAAGCCGTGAAGAAGGTACATCCGTATGAAGAGCCTGTGATCAATGTGATACCGCTTTGGAGGACGAGCTTTTAGGGAAACAACAGTTTGTTTCCATGCTGTTACTTTGTAATTCTGGCGGGAAGGGAGTTAGGATTGTTTTTTGGCGGCCGTCCGGAATTGTTTTGGTGTCATATGATAATAGTTTTTAAAACATTTATAAAAATGAGTTGTATTTGTAAAATGCAATTCTTCCATAATTTCTGAAATGGAAGCGGTGGATTCTAGCAATAGAGAAGCCGCTTTTTATACTGCATTAAATGCAATCTTTTATACAGCAAACGGAATTTCCTATTCCGCATTATCCGCTTTGATTACGAGAAATAAGAATGAAAGAGTCCAGCTTGGTTCGATCCGTTTTATGTTTGCCGTAGTAACAAATATTGTAATGGGATTTGCAGTAACTGGTGGGGTCGAGCACTTTGGCGGTGGTGCAGCCGGATGGCGTATGGTTGCAGTCATCTGTGGAGTGATTGGTCTTATCGTGAATACGATAAGCTGCCTGTGTGTCAAAGAATTACCGGAAGAAGAGACGGCCTCTGCCAAAGATGATACAAAGCCGGCAGATGATAAGATCAGCTTTGGAGAGTCTCTGAAACTACTTGTGGGCAACAAATATTATATTTTAATAGTAGCTATTTATATTGTATATTATTTCATGAGCAACCTTACGACAGGTTCGGCCATTTACTTTATGAAACATGTGCTGGGAAATGGTTCTTTACTTGGATTATTCTCCATGATGAAAATGTTCCCTGTGATCATTGCTTTGATTTTTACTCCTGTTTTGTTGAAAAAGACCGGAAACTTGTTACAGCAAATAAAGTGAAACAGATTAAGGCACGCAGGGTTACAAAGAATGAACGGGATGCTGCCTACATAAAAATATGGCTGGAGGATGAAAATGGAATCTTTAATCCACAGGAAAAACAGGTGCTTCATGCCCAGGTAACCGGCAATGGTGTTCTGGAAGGTTTCGGAACTGCCAATCCGTCCAGCAAAGAAGATTATTTTGCCGATACGGTGACGACTTTTGACGGAAGTGCGCTTGTAGTGGTGAGATGGAATGATAAAGGAGCAAAAGAACCGGCGGTGCTTCGTGTGTGGACGGAGGATGGATGTGAAGTGATGGTAGAGGTTGACAGGTAGAATTTAATAATGTCATTTGAAATTCAAAATGAAAATGCAGTATGCTATAATGAGATCATACGGAAAGACGTAAGAGAGGGGAAATCACGTATGTCAGCCAGAAATCACGAAGTTACAAAAAAACAGTTACTGTTAGACGCACAAGGTAATATTGCAGAGCCGGGGTGGTCGAGAAGGCAGTTACAGCAGTATTCCAGGACACAGATTAGAGCACCGAAATTCCGGATAAAAGAATGGGACTATTATCTTATAGTGGGAGATGATTGTGCTGTGGCATTTACACTTTCAGATGACGGTTATGTTGGTTTGCAGTCTGTGTCACTGCTTGATTTTGAGGGAGAACCGTGGGAACATACGGAGACGATATTAGATGCATTTCCGATGGGAAAATTTAGGATGCCGGAGAATTCGTCGGAGGGAGATATCATTTATGAGAAGAAGAATCTGAGCCTAAAGTATATGTTGGAAAATAGTACGTCAGGATTAGAAGATACAGCAGAAAAGGAACAGGATGAGAAAATTACAAAGCAGGATATAAGGACACGTCATATTACATGCCAGTTTGACAACTTTTACCAGGGCAAATCATTTTTCTGTGACATCAGGCTTCGTCAGCCGGATATGGATACCATGGTTATCGCAACACCGTGGGAAAAGAAGGGAAGATTCTATTACAATCAGAAAATCAACTGTATGCGCGCGGAAGGCTATGCAGAATATGACGGAAAGAGGTATGAATTCCATCCGGACCGGCACTTTGGAACATTGGACTGGGGACGTGGTGTGTGGACTTATGACAATACCTGGTACTGGGGATCAGGAAACTGTGATGTGAACGGGCATACATTTGGATTCAATATCGGTTATGGATTCGGCAATACAAAGGCGGCTTCGGAAAATGTGATTTTCTATGATGGAATAGCGCATAAGATTGATGATGTAGAGTTTATGATACCGGAAGATGACTATTGCAAACCATGGAAGTTCACGTCCAGTGACGACAGATTCGAGATGGATTTCCTCCCGATATTAGACCGGTCGGCGTGTCTGGATTATAAACTGATCGTGTCAGATCAGCATCAGGTATTCGGGCGGATGAGCGGAACGGCAGTGCTTGATGACGGGACAAAAGTTGAGATAAAAGATGTGCTGTGTTTTGCGGAGAAAGTACATAACCGGTATTAGAATGTGTTTGAAAAATCGTTTCCATAATCTTTAGACAGACTCTGAACTGCTGGAAAAACAGCAGGGTGCTTTTCGGTCAGAACGAGGAAAGATGTATAGTTGAATTGAAGAAAAACCATGGAAAAGGGTGTAGAAAAAACACTTTTTTCTATGGTTTTTTAGTAAGTTCTAGTATGGTATTAATAATGTCATTTGAAGTTTAATTTAGTCAAAATATATTACAATGACTAAATTGAATGAATTGACGACTAAGATAATTTATGCCAGACTAAATATAATTAAATATGTTGTACATACTAAAAATAAGTAATAAATGATAAAGGGGGAATTGAATGAGAGATTATAATTACAGGAAAAAATGTCTGTTGCATTAGGAATCAGTGTACGAACTATAAAACATCGGATAAAAGAAAACAATGAAATTCAATTTATCGGCCGGGGATCCAATGGCCACTGGGAAATACAAAAGAAGGAGAAAACATAAAATGATAAAAATACTATTCATTTGCCACGGCAATATTTAATGTATGCTGTGAAAGCCTTGATTTTGTAGAATTTCTGAGATGGAGACGAACAATTTACACCTTATTTATACCTTTGGAAGATCGAATCGAAATAGTTAAAATAGTAAAGACGTGGGATAAATCTTGCGTCTTTTTGTTGTATTATATGGATAAGTGTTTCTTGAAAAATCAAACAAAATATGATAAATTATAAATATGACATAAAAAAGGTCACATTTATAAAAAGGTGATTGATATGAAAGAATTCTTGGAAAAATCATTGCGGCAAAATGTAATAATGATAGAGAATAAAGAGTTATATAAAAAGCTTCCATTAGCATATCGTGGAAGATATAATATTTTTACAGTAGAGACGAATGGTGCATTATGGATAGCTATTCAGCCAAAAGATAATGTTGGACTTGTCTTGTTGCGGAGAGACAGAGCTTGCGTGGAAAAAATGACAGGATTAAATTGTGCAATATTTCTTGAACAGACGACATTCTATATAAGGGAAAAGATGATGGAAGAAGGAATTCCATTTGTAATAGATGGGAAGCAGGTATTTCTTCCATTTATTGGATATTTGTTGAGTAAATCAAATGAAAGAGAATTGCCACCAGTTCATTTGATTTCATTTCTGACGCAAAAAATGCTTCTTGTGGCTATTTATGAACGATGGATTGAAATGAAAGTATCTGATGTAGCGAAACAGTTGGGGGTGTCAACAAAATCTGCAAGTCGATGCTTTGATGAGTTGGAATATTTAAATATTGGCGTGTTAGGCATGAAAGGTAAATCAAGAGTCATCAATATCCCAGATGACCGAAAGCAATTATGGCAGCAAATTGAGCGTGTATTAAGAAATCCAGTGATTCGAAGATTTATACTGAGAAAAGATATGAAACTTGAAAAGAAAGCAGGTATATCTGCTTTGTGTGAGTATTCTCTTTTGTCCGATAATGCTTATCCTACCTATGCAGTAACAAAGAAAGAATTGAAAGCTAGTGGGGTGAAAGTGGAAAAACAAGCAAGTGAATTGGAAGAAATGGGTTGCGTTGTTTTGGAACTTGGATATTTTATTGATTTTTGGGGAAAAGGACTACAGGATCCTTTGAGTGTAGCACTGTCACAGACAAGAGAGGAACAAGAAGAGGAACGGGTTGAAATTTCAATTAATGAGATGTTGGAGGAATATGTATGGTCAAGGGATTAGATACATTTCGGAAGTACTTTGCAGATTATGAAGAACAGTATGTTTTAATAGGTGGCGCAGCCTGTGATATTCTGTTTGAAAGCAATGAAGTAAATTTCAGGGCTACAAGAGATCTGGATATGGTTTTGATTGTTGAAGCATTAACTCCGGAGTTTGGAGAAAAATTTTGGAAGTTTATCGTTGATGGAAAATATAGAAACAAAGCGACAAGTAGATGACGATATACATAGCTTTATTGACTTGTTGGAGCAGGAACCATTTGATCAAAATTCATTGAAAAGATATGGGCTGAAAAATGAGGATATTGTGGAGTTGTTGAAGCAAGTATTCGGATAAAAATGTGATGTGTTATACAGTTAAGTTGTAACCCATTTTTACACCTTTTGCGGACGATATTATGCGAAAATAAACCAACCCCTGGAAAAAGAATAATACACTCAAAATCAATCGTAAAAAAATACGATTGATTTTTTGCGCATTTATGCATATAATATAACCATTAAAGTTGGAAAGGGGTCGATTACTATGCGTGAAACAAGAATATTGGAATTCAAGGAAACGATTACGAATACTTTCTTGAAAACAGTTAGTGCCTTTTCGAATTACAATGGTGGAACAATTCTTTTTGGTGTTGATGATGATGGAAACGTGAAAGGTTTGCCAGATGTAAAGCAGGCTTGCCTGAATATTGAAAATAAAATCAATGACAGCATATCACCTCAACCAAACTATACGCTTGAAATACAGAATAATGACCAGATGATAAAACTTACTATAAAAAGTGGTCTTCAGAAACCGTATTTATATAAATCAAAAGCATACAAACGAAATGATACAGCAACGATAGAAGTAGATACACTGGAATTTTCAAGGCTTGTATTAGAGGGAAAAAATATTAGCTTCGAAGAATTACCTTGTAAAGATCAAGAACTATCTTTTGAAATTTTGCAGCGTAAGCTGAAAGAAAATATTCAGATTGAAACTTTTAATCAGGATACTTTAAAGACATTGAATCTGTATGACAATGTAAATGGTTTTAATAATGCAGCAGGACTTTTAGCAGATAAAAATTATTTTTCAGGAATTGATATTGTTAAGTTCGGAGAGAATATCAGCATTATTCAAAAAAGAGTAACATTTGAACATATATCGGTTTTAGAAGTATATGAAAAAGCGCTTGCTGTATTTAGAGATTATTACCAATATGAAGTAATACAAGGAGCTGACAGAAAGATAATAGAGAAAATACCGGAGGCAGCTTTCAGAGAAGCAATTGCAAATGCTTTGATTCATAGGGTATGGGATATTAATTCACACATCAGAGTTTCCCTGTTTGATGATAGAATAGAAGTAGTATCTCCTGGCGGATTGCCAGATGGAATAACAGCAGAAGAATATTTATCAGGTAAACTTTCTGTTTTAAGAAATAGAAATCTTGCAAATGTATTTTACAGACTGGGATTTGTAGAGGTATTTGGAACGGGAATTACACGAATAAAACAATTGTATGCAGAGAGTCTGATAAAACCAGATTTTGAAGTGTCAGAAAATGCTATAAAAATTGTACTGCCGATATTTGAAACAAATGTTAATTTAACTGAAGATGAAAAAGTAATTTACAAATTCTTAAGCAAGACGATGTTGAAACCAATAAGTGAAATTGCACCATATGTCCCATTTGGTAAATCTAAAACAACACAGTTACTGAAAGCTATGGGGAAAAAAGGCGTGGTTGCAATTGAAGGAAAAGGCAGAGGAACAAAATATATAATTAAGTGATTGGGGATGTCATAATACAGAATGCATGTCGATTTTCTGGCGATATTTACGATGCAGGTGAATTGATACTATGGATACGGATCTATCTTTATCTGCCAAATCACAGATGGAACGGATTAAACAAGAACGGTGGAACAGTAGAAGCTTTTGATGATGCGGAGTATTCTGCAGTGTACTTTCATTACTTGATAATGGAGAAGCATTTATTAAGAGAAATGCGAAGATGATGTGGAGAAAGACAGCCAATTCCAGGGAAGAAATGCCGGATGGATCGATGATACAGGATAGAGATCCGCTTACTGTTCCGTCTACGAGGAGAAATCCGGTCTTAGCAGATGTATTTAATCGCTTGGGATATATGGAGCGGAAGGGCAGTGGATTTGGAAAAATTATTGGTGGATATGAATTTCAGATTAATTATAATGAAACAAAAAGACCGTCTTTTCGGTCAGATAGATATCAGTTTACGGTGGTGATGCCGAATCTGAATTATAATAGAATTCAGAATGTCCCTCAGAATAACTTGAAGAATCCATTGGATATTCAAATTTTAAATATGATTAATAAGAATAATAAGATAAGCACCGAGAAAATGGCAATGACGTTGGGAATAAGTTCAAAGACGGTGAAACGTCATATTAAAGAGATGGATATGGTTCAATTTATCGGTCGGGGATCTAACGGCCATTGGGAAATACAAAAGAAGGAGAAACGTAAAATGATTAAAATTTTATTTATCTGCCACGGCAACATCTGCCGCTCAACAATGGCAGAATACGTAATGAAAGACTTAGTAAAAAAAGCAAATCTGGAGTCATCATTCTATATTGACTCAGCAGGAACGAGCAACGAAGAAGAAGGCAATCCGGTACATTACGGAACGCAGAACAAGTTAAGAGAAGAAGGTATCCCATGCGGAAACCACAGAGCACGCCAGATGACCAGAAGAGATTATGAAGAATACGATTATCTGATTGGTATGGAACAGTGGAATATCCGCAACATCAACCGCATCATACGAAAAGATCCGGAACATAAAGTACATTTATTATTAGAATATTCGAACCAGCCAAGAGACATTGCAGATCCATGGTACACCGGTAATTTTGATGCGACATATGCTGATGTGAAGGAAGGCTGTGAGGCATTTCTTCAATACCTGGTTGAGAATGAGCCGATATATTAGACAGGAAATATTTCGTGACTCCAGCGATGGTGAAAAATAATTTATATCAGTGATGGGTGCTGATCTTCCATCTGATATGTCCTTTTATGAGAGTACAGGAGAAGTATGTCATACATTATATAATGTGCACTGTACAAAAAAGAAATCATCAGATCCATGTAAAGAAAAAGAATAAATGGGAAAATATATCATATATTCAGACAACTTTGCATAAATTTGATGATTTCTTTACATTTTTACGCAAATAATTTCATAGAATTTAACGTAATATAAACTAAGAATGTGATTTTACATAGATTTAACATAGATTTGATATAGGCTGCATACACCTTAGTTACAATAAGCCCGTAACGTCGAGAGAAGGCGAATAAAGGAGAATGGAAAATATTATGAATGAGAAATTACAGATAATATTCGGGCTCTTGGGAGGGCTGGCAGTCTTTATTTATGGAATGAATATGATGAGTGAATGTCTGCAGAAAGCTGCGGGAGAAAAGATGAAAAGCATTCTCGCACTGCTGACAAAGAATCCTGTACTTGGAGTCATTGCAGGAGCGCTTACAACCGCTGTATTACAAAGTAGTAGTGCGACAACGGTTATGGCGATTGGATTTGTAAGTGCGGGTCTTATGACTTTACCACAGGCAATCTCAATCATATTTGGTGCGAATATCGGTACAACGATGACCGCACAGATTATTGCATTTAAGATCAGTGATTATATTTATATTATTATTTTTATCGGTTTTCTTATTTCGTTCATTGCGAAATCTGAAAAAGCAAAAAGTATTGGACAGACAATCTTTGCATTTGGTCTTTTGTTCCTTGGAATCGAGACAATGGGAGATGTTATGAAGCCGTTAGCATCCAGTCCGGTATTTACGAACCTGATTGGAAAAGTGGCTCATATTCCGGTACTTGGAGTGTTCGTTGGTACACTTATGACCTTAGTAGTACAAAGTAGTAGTGCGACGATTGCAGTATTACAGAACTTTGCATCACAGCCGGGACCAGATGGAGTTACCAGTATACTGGGACTTGCAGGTGCAATTCCAATCCTGTTAGGTGATAACATCGGTACTACAATTACAGCACTTCTTGCAAGTATCGGTCAGACAAAAGATGCAAAACGTACAGCCGTTGCACACTGTATCTTCAATATATCAGGATGTCTGTTATTTATCTGGTTTGTAAAACCATTTGCAGCATTGATCCAGTACATTTCCCCGAAGGGACCAGAGATACAGGTAATTTCAAGACAGATTGCAAATGCACATACAATATTTAACATTACAATGACACTTATCTGGGTCTGTCTGATCAATTTCATGGTGAAGATTGTTATGACACTGATTCCGGATGGCAAGGCAGTCGATATGGATCCTGCAAAGCCGGTATTCCTGGATGACAAGATCATCAGTCAGCCGGCAGCAGCATTACAGCTGGTAGCAAAAGAAATCCTTCGTATGAGTGAGATGGTCAAAGTTGCAGTAGGAGAGACTATCACAATCGTTAAGACAGAAGAGATTAGCCGGCTTGAAGATCTGGAAGAAAAAGGACAGCAGATAAAAACTCTGACAGAAAGCATTACGGAATATCTGGCAGCGCTGTTCTCAGCCGGTACGATGACGGAACAACAGGCATCACAGACAGCGAGTCTTATGTATGTATTAAGTGACGTTGAACGTATGGGCACACTGAGTGTAGAAGTCGCAAGATGTGTACGTGAAAAAGCAGAAAACAAATACAAATATACTCCGGAAGCAATGGATGAATTACAGAAGAGTCTCAGAACTCTTGCGAAAATGTTTGAAGATTCGATCAAGGCACTTCAGGGCGATGAATCCGTACAGATTGAAAAATTGATCAAACGGAAGGATAAGATCATGGATCTGGATCTTAAGATGAGAAAGGCTCATGTACAGCGAGTTAACAAAGGAAAATGTAAAGCAGACCTTACAGCACCATTTACCAACATTCTGCATTTGATCGACAGAATGGGAAACAGTTGTGTAAACCTTGCGGACGTGGCAACGAATGAGATTAGTCTGAATTACTTCATGACGATAAATTAGAAGAAAAAATCCTTTATATAAGATTTTGTAGTCTTGTATAAAGGATTTTTTGAATATTAAAGTATACAAGAGAAGCTGCCAGAGTCAGATTCTCTGTATTATGAATTTCCAGAAGATTCCAGAATAAAATCTGTTAATGCCAGATTAAAAATTAAAAAAAAAGAAACAATAACAGATAAAAGCAGCAACAACAAAAGGAGGGAATCATCATGGACACAGCAACCTATGAAGTATTAAAAGAATGCAGCACAGGATGTAAAATGGCACTGAACAGTATCGAGCAACTGGCAGTATATCTGAAAGATCAGGATATGCAGGATCTATTTTGCAAATACAAAGAAGAATATGAACAGATAGAAAAAGAAGCAGCAAGATTGTCGGGAGGCGAAACCGAAGAAGAAAAAATATCAGAAAAGGCAGCAGAGACATTTGCATGGTTCAGTGCGGAGATGAAATTATTACTTAACGATGATCACGCCAAGATTGCAGAGATGATGATCGATGGAGCGAACATGGGGATTAAATCCATCACAGAGAAACGGAATCGTTATCCGGAAGCAGAAAAAGAAAGCATTTCGCTGGCAAAAAAGTTTGAACGGGTATGTGAAAAAATAGTAAAAGACATGAAAAAGTATATATGAGAAAGAGCTGTACTCTACGGCTTTTTCTTGAGATTTATCAAAGATAAAGTATAGAAAAATAGAAAATAATGCTTTACAAATCTGTTGATTTTGGATACATTATTATTGGAATATAAAGATACGATACTGTAAAATTATAGCAGATTGTATAGATCGTAATAGTAAGAACAATAAATGATTCAAGATCATGGGGGAATTATGAAAGATATATCAGAAAAAAGATTAAGCGATTATATGGCGGAACAGATCGCAGATGAGATCTTGTCTGGAAGAATTCCCGGAGGAAGTCAGTTAAAACAGGAAGAACTTGCAGAAGTATTCGAAGCTTCGAGAATTCCGATCCGGGAAGCATTTCAGATTCTGGAGAACCAGGGACTGATCATCCGCCTGGCGACCAGAAGAATTACGGTAACAGAGCTTGATGATGAACAGATCATTCTGATCTACAGTATGATCTCAGAGATGACAAAAAAAGCACTGAACAGTTTAAAACACAGCGGAAGGATAGAAGAACTGAAAGGAGCACTTTCTCAGAAAGGTATAATGGGAGAAGTGCATCCGGCTCAGGCGATGTGTGAACTGGTAGAAAATGAGTACATTAAGAGACTGCTTCAGAATGCATGTGACAGTTATATCCGTTTTGCTCTGGCGACGGGACATTTTGGAGAAAAAATCAAGGAAGAGAAAGAAAAAATGACAGTGCTTTTAGAGGCAGGGGAACTGAAGAAAGTTGAAAAGTCATTAGATTCGTATTACAAACTGCTGGCAAAAGCAGTGAACAAAGAGAGAGGAATGAATAAATAATGAATGGACTGAAACCGATTAAGATGCCATCAGCAAAAGAAAAAGTGGCAGCAGAACTTCGTAAAGCAATCCTTTCAAGACAGATGCAGGAAGGAGAGATTCTTTCACTGGACAGTGTGGCATCTCAGTTAAATGTATCGGCAATGCCTGTAAGAGAGGCATTTCAGATACTGGCAAGAGACGGACTGATCCAGCTTCGTAAGAACAGAGGAGCGGTAGTTCTTGGAATTACAGAGACGTACATAAAGGAACATTATCAGTTAAGAGCAATTCTTGAGAGTTCGGCAGCAGCACTGGCGGCAGATCCGGAAGTTGACATATCAGAAATCGAATCCGTATATGAGGAGGCAGAAGAAGCTTTAAATGCCGGTGATTTCAAGCAATATACCGATCTGAACCGTGCATTCCACAGTGAAATCTGGACAGCGGCAGGAAATCAGAAGATGAAAAATATGATCTCTGAATTGTGGAATGGTTTGTCGATGGGAAGCATGGTATCCGAAGATGATTATGCCAAAGTGTCGATCAAAGAACACGGGAATATCTTAAAAGCACTCCAGGCACATGATGCGGACGCTGCAAAGAAAGCGATGTATGATCATATCATGCGAAGCCGTGATGATATGCTTACATATTACAAATAAGCTATATCAGATTAAAAAGTATGGAGAGCTATATTCCCATCTGATATAAATAATGAATCCTGCTATCTATTATCAGGAAAGAAAAACAGAATATAACATAAAATGAGACAGAAAAATATGTCCGGTCCGGTGGACTTGTGAATCAGGAAAGCACAAGGAAACCATGGAGGGACGTATTTTTTTTGTCTTTTTTTGATATTACTTAAAGTTACAATTTGCGACACCGGTAATTAGTAATATCTGGGAAAACAAGAATCTTCTGGAATAAAACAAAGCACTCCTACATAGAAATACTATGAGGGTAAAGAAAAAGCCACAATCAAAGGAGACAGAAATGGAGGAGCGTTATGGGACATACTATCAGCCGGAAGAATATAAAGAAGATTATTACAGTACTGACGGCTGCGGTCATGGTGCTGATACCCATAGGAGGAAGTATCAGGCAGGTGCAGGCCGAAGAAGAACAGGAGATAAATCCCGCAATTTCCCTGGAGCATGAAAAGACAGTGACGGAAAATGCAGACGGAACATACGATCTGAAGTTGACAGTAAAAGGAAAAACAGACAGCAGAGTATCCAAGACCCCGATGGATGTCATCTATGTGCTGGACCGGTCCAACAGTATGGAATGGCTGATGAATAAAAATGAAGAAGGGCATGGAGAACAAAAAGGTGAAAGAAAGACAGCAGCAAGTCAGGCAATTAATAATCTTACCAATACACTGGCGGCAAGTCAGGAACTGGATGTCAGGTTTGCACTGGTTACATTCAGTGGAACGAACAGAGCCCGCGATGAAAAGGCATGGGACGATGCACAGACGGTGGTGAACTGGACAGGTCAGGCATCAGATATTACAAGTAAAACTTTGCCTGATACAACCGGAGGAACGAATTATCAGGCAGGACTTAGAGAGGCTGGAGAACTGTTAAAAGGTGTAAGAAGTACAGCTAAGACGGCAGTCATATTTGTATCTGACGGAGATCCGACATATCGTTATGACAGAAACGGAATGACGATTGGAAATGGTAATAATGATGATGAAAATGGAGCGAGGGGAGCGAATCTAAATGCAGCTAAGACAGAAGCAGCGAAGCTCTATACCGATTATTTTTTCACTGTCGGAGTCGGACCACAAAGCAATTACAAGACGCTTACCAATCTGGCATCCTCGGCAGCAAATGCTAAAAATTATGGATCGTATGCAGGAACATCACTGGATGCGTTGAATAATGCATTTGATGATATCAAGGCCCAGATTACAAAACTAACCTGTACCAATGTACGGATATCAGATCCGCTAAGCGAGAATGTAGAGATGGTGACAGACACAGATGGCAAGGTATTATCTCCGCAGGTTATAGTCTTAGATGCATCCGGCAGGCAGATAGATGCCGCAAGTCTTGGCATTACAGCTTCTTATGATGCAGTCACCAGATCAGTAGCCTTAAACTTTCCGGCAGGATATGCACTGGAAGAAGATTATACCTATCAGGTTGTTGCAAAGATCCAGCCAAGTGAGGCTGCATACGAAAAATTCCGGACAGGAGGCTACACAGATATTGCAGACGAAGGAACCGGAACCTATGCCGGACAGGAAGGCTTTTATTCCAATCAAAATGAATCAGCCAGACTGGATTATGTATACAATGAAAATGCATATACAGAAATGTATCCGAAACCGGTCGTCCATGTACATCCGGGAAACTTAAAGATTTCCAAAGTAATCACGGGACTGGATGATAATCCGGAAGGTTTGCAGAGTGTAAAAGATAATCTGGTATTTACCTGTATATTGACAAAACCAGATAAGACGCAGGAGACAAAAGTGTTAAAGCTTGATGCAGACGGTCTTACCTGGGATACAGAGACCGGAGCATATGTATATCGGATGATAAATCTGACTCCGGGAACCAGTTATGAAGTCAGGGAGGATAATGCGGCATTAGAAGGTTATGACCTGGCAGCAGTTCCGGATAATTTTTCTTCATCAGGAATCATTACAAGAGATACGACATCAGAGGTGGACTTCCAGAACCGGTATACAAGAAGTGACAGATTCCTGAAGATTGAAAAGAAAGTAGAAGGTAATATGGGCGACCGGACACATCCATTTACATTTCATGTGAAGACAGAGCTGAACGGTGACGCCTATACCGGAAGCATCCGGTATACCAAATACGATGCACAGGGCAATGCACTCTCAGAAGAAGAGATGAAAGATGCAGTTACAGTGGAAAATGGAGTCTATACATTTCAGTTAAAGCATCTGGAAAGGATAGAAGTGACGATTCCATATGGTGTGGAATATACCGTTTCGGAGGATGCAGAAGACTATGATGTGCAGATTACAGGTACACCGGAAAGCGTAGAATCCGGAGAAGATACGTATACCGCTGTGATACATGAAAATACGGATCTTACATTTACGAACACAAAAGATATACCACCGGCAACAGGAATCCGGCAGACAGGCGCACCATATCTGGTAATGACGGGGAGTGCGGGAGGAATGCTTGCACTGTTTGGTGTGTTGTATGGAATCCGGAGATGGCTGGATCTGACAGAAGAATAAGAGATGATAAGGAGCATATATGAAAGAGAAAAGAGAAATCATACTTTTCTTTACCCGTTTATTGATGCTGGTAATCTTACTGGTAATTCTGTTTGGCGTGATTTTTGGAGTGGCTACAGAAAAAAATCAGGATATGTCGCCGAAGATATGTGCCGGAGATCTGATGCTTTATTACCGGCTGGAGCGCGCATTTTCTGACCGGGATGTGGTTGTATTCCGAAGAGATGGAACATTGTATACAGGTAGAATTGTGGCAAAAGAGAAGGATAAAGTAGAGATCACAAAAAAGAACGAACTGAAAATTAATGGAAGCATTGTAAATGAGAACGGGATCTATTATAAGACTCCGGCGTATCTGGATGGAATCGACTATCCGGTGACATTAAAAAAAGATCAGTATTTTGTTTTGTGTGATTTCAGGGAAGGTGCAAAAGACAGCAGGTACTTTGGTGCAATCAGTAAAAAGGAGATAAAGGGACGGGTGATCACAGTTTTAAGAAGAGCTGATTTATAAATATGAATAAAAGAGAAAGGGAAGAATGATTATGAAAAAAAGAATGGTAAAACAGGTATCCACAGCAGCAATGGCAGGAATGATGATGACGGCGACACTTAGTATGCCCGTTTTTGCAGATGAGCTTCCGAAAAACCTGACGCTTACAAAGGACATTACCAAAGAAGAAAATGTCTATGCACCGAATACGACATTTGTATTCGAAGTACGTCCAGGAGCTGCAGTGCCAGCAGGTCAGAACCAGGATGCGGTTTATGCAGGAATAGAAGGCGGGGTAACCGTTGATGATGGCATCATTGCATCGGCACCTGCAGTATCGGATATTGGAAAAACAGTAATCACAGCAGGAACAACAAATCTTAAGGTCAATGAGTCAGTATTTACACAGGGGGAAAATGCAAAACCTGGAATCTACCGTTACATCGTCAGTGAGACACCGGCAGATGCAGATGGTAATGCATATGAAGGTGTAGCATATACAAGAGAAGAAAAGTATTTTGACGTATATGTAACATATAACAGCAGCGGCCAGTTAGAGGTCAGTTCGTATGCATTTGTAAAGACGTCGGATCCAAAAGCAAAGGACGATGCAACATTTACGAACGATTACAGCAGCACACATGATACCTTACATGATCTGACTGTTAAAAAAGAAGTAACCGGTAATCAGGGAAACCGTTCCAAAGACTTTGAGTTCACAATAGAAGTAGACGGAGCAGAAGGGGAAGAATATTATGTTACATTTTCAGACCAGCGTGCACCGATCACATTGGTATCAGGAACTGCACAGACGATTACATTAAAGTCAGATCAGACAGCGAAGATCTGGGGCTTATCAGATCATGACACATATACCGTAACAGAGACTGATTATACTTCTGACGGATATACGACAACGATTGACGGTCAGGCAACTTCAGAGACAACCGGAACAATCGTGAATGGGGCAGGAAGGAAAGATGATAACGGCGACAGAAATATCACAGTAGTCAATGACAAAGACACAACTACACCAGGTGGTATCTTCTTAAATGTAGCACCTTATATGGCATTACTCGGAGCAGCAATTGCGTCAAGCCTTCTGTTTTTCAGAAGAAAACGTGTAAAAGAGAGCGATATTGATTAAGGCAGAGCGAAAGGAAATGGCTGAACTAATAATAAGATGGATTAAGGATATGAAAGAAAGATGAAAAAAGCAGCGGCGGCAGCCAGAATCGGGAATCAGATATTAAGTGTTATCGTGGCACTGCTGATTGTTCTGATGCTTTCGTATGGAATGTATTCTTTGTGGGATACGTACAGGATTTATAAGAATTCATTTGCCAGTGAGGAACTTTTAAAGTTCAGACCCACGGATGAAGGAAAGGACAATCCGACACTTTCAGATCTGAAAAAGATTAACCCGGATGTGAAAGCGTGGATACAGGTAAAAGATACCAATATTGATTATCCGGTCGTGCAGGGAAAGGATGACATGGAATATGTAAATAAAAATGTATACGGAGAATTCGAACTTTCCGGGGCAATCTTTTTATCATGTCTCAATAAAGATGATTTTTCTGATCCGTATAACCTGCTCTATGGTCATCATATGAAAAACGGAGGTATGTTTGCAGATGTGGCAGATTTTACAAATAAAAGATATTTTGACAGTCACAAAAAGGGCATCTTATATCAGCCGGATAAGACATGGAAGATTAGATTTTTCGCATGTATGAAAGTATCGGCATCGGATGCAAGGATGTATCATCCGGATGGATACCGCAGGGAAAATCTGGACGAATTACTGAAGTATATTAAGGAACATGCGGTACAGTACAGAGACCTGGATGTAACCGGAGAGGATTCACTGATCGCACTTTCTACCTGTTCTGAGGCCGAGACAAATGGAAGAGTTATCCTGCTCGGGGTATTTGAAAAATAACAAATTTGGAATGCGAAGCATTGGCAAAATTATGTTACAGTTTGCCGGGTGTGTGGATAGTAACGAAAACGCAGAATGTGAAAAGGAGGTGTCGGAAAAAGCAGTGAAAACATTAGAATATGGATGGCAGTACAAAATCAGGGCGGTCCTGATATTTATAACCGCGTGGTTTGTGTTATGCGTAGATCCGGTGCATGCAGCGGGAACATCGGATCTGACAGGAGAGGCGCGTGCGGCAGAACAGGCATGTACCGTGAATCTGTCAGTATCTGTAAGGAATGCAAGTGGAATTGTCGTGATCGAATCTGGAGAAGAAGGAACTCCGATGCCGGAGCAGACAGAATTACAGATAGGAATGAACGAGACGAAAGCAATCGGAGAGATCCGATATGACACACCGGAAGATTATCATTACCGGATCTATCAGAAGCCGGGGCAGCAGGAAAATGTGGCTTATGATCCGGGCGTCTATGACGTGACCGTCCGTGTGGTCAGAATGGAAGACGGAACATTAACAGCAGACGTATGGTGCCGGAACGAAGGAGAAGAAGAAAAGACGGACAAAATCATATTTACCAATACCATTATGAATGAAACGATCGAAAGAGAACCGGTGAATACACCGGAAATAAAAAAATCAGGCATCATTACTACGAATCATAAAACGGTAAAAACCGGGGATATGGCACCAATCGGGATGCTGGTCGCTTTATCCGGACTGTCTGCAGGCACGATGACGGCGATAGCGGGATGGAAAAAGAAAAGAGAAGAATAAAATCAAATGGGGACGGGGGTTTTTTTTAAAACCCCGTCCCCATTTGCAGTAATCCAAAACCGGGAAAATACGCACAAAGTATACAATGAACGTACCCTCTTGTGATTTTGAACAAAAGTAGATAAACACTTTTATAACATATGCCAAAATGTCAAAAAGCCTATTGACATTTTTCTCAGTAAGGAGTATTTTATAATCAAGATTTGGATACAAAATCAAACATCAGATATCAAATATCAAATATCAGACAAGGAAACGAATGTATGAAAATGAAATTTGTATCAGAGTAAATCGAACGAAATAATTACAAGGAGGTAATGAAGATGAGTCAGATAACAATTACATTACTGTTTCTGGCATTCGCAATCATCATGTTCATGCTTGAAAAGATTCCACTTGGGGTAACATCGATGATTGTCTGTGTAGGACTGGTAGTCACAGGGGTTTTGGACTGGCAGATTGCATTCTCGGGATTCATCGACAGCAATGTAATCTTGTTTGTTGCAATGTTCATTGTCGGTGGGGCACTTTTTGAGACGGGGATGGCCAACAAAATTGGAGGAGTGGTTACACATTTCGCCAAGACAGAGAAGCAGCTGATTATTGCGATCATGGTGATCGTCGGAGTGATGAGCGGTTTCCTTTCCAACACAGGAACGGCCGCAATCCTGATTCCGGTAGTCATCGGTATCGCTGCAAAGTCAGGATATTCAAGATCAAGACTGTTAATGCCACTGGTATTTGCAGCAGCCATGGGAGGTAACCTTTCACTGATCGGTGCTCCTGGTAACATGATCGCACAGTCATCCATGGAGAAGATCGGACTGAAATTCGGATTCTTTGATTATGCGAAAGTAGGACTTCCGATTTTGATCGTAGGAATTATTTTCTTCGCACTGTTTGGATACAAATTCCTGCCGGATAAAGTGGACACAAGCAGTGAAGGAATTTTTGATGAGACAAAAGATTTCAGTAATGTTCCAAAGTGGAAACAGAACCTTTCACTGATCATCCTGTTATTAACACTTCTTGGAATGATCTTTGAAGAACAGATCGGTATCAAGTTATGTGTCGTAGGATGTGTGGGAGCACTTGCACTGATCGTAACAGGAGTTATCAGTGAAAAAGACGCACTGCTTTCCATCGATCTGAAGACGATCTTCTTATTCGGAGGTACACTTTCCCTTGCGTCTGCACTGGAAGCAACAGGTGCCGGAGAATTGATAGCTGATAAAGTAATCGGAATGCTGGGAGACAACCCTTCACCATACATATTAACATTTGTAATCTTCATGCTCTGCTGTGTCATGACAAACTTTATGTCAAATACTGCAACTACAGCACTGATGGCTCCGATCGGAGTATCCATCGCACAGGGCATGGGTGCAGATCCAAGTGCCGTACTGATGGCATGTGTAATCGGAGGCTCCTGTGCATTTGCAACACCAATCGGAATGCCGGCCAATACCATGGTAGTAACGGCAGGAGGATATACGTTCAAGGATTATGCGAAAGCAGGTATTCCAATGATCGTAGTAGCAACCATAGTAAGTATGATCTTGCTTCCAATCTTCTATCCATTCTTCCCATAAGCTAAGAAGG
This sequence comes from Dorea sp., assembly GCF_977044405.1. Classification (NCBI taxonomy): domain Bacteria; kingdom Bacillati; phylum Bacillota; class Clostridia; order Lachnospirales; family Lachnospiraceae; genus Dorea; species Dorea sp. The sequence continues at coordinate 3,325 of NZ_CDRRQK010000017.1, read as the reverse complement.
AAGTATTTGACCTCTAATCTCCATAAAAATGGAAGATGCAAGCAGACATACCTCTCATGACAGTATGTGATAAATTTTTCGCTGTATTTCATCACAATACTGTCGTGGGAATATAGATAGGAACCAATAATTTTTAATAGAATTTCAAGGAGGATATGAAAATGTCTAAAGAACAACAGGTAACACAACTTACAGATTATATGGCAAAATTTATTGCACATATCGCAAAGAAACTGCCGGATGATGTCATTGAGAAATTAACAGAGCTGCGTGAGAAAGAAGACAGCCCGCTTTCAAAGGTAATTTATGATACCATGTTCAAGAACCAGGAACTCGCTGTAAAACTGAACAGACCAAGCTGCCAGGATACAGGTGTATTACAGTTCTGGGTAAAATGCGGAACAAAATTCCCACTCATTGATGAGCTGGAAGGTCTTCTTAAGGATGCCGTTGTAAAAGCAACATTTGAAGCACCTCTCCGTCACAACAGTGTAGAGACATTTGACGAGTACAACACAGGAAAGAACGTAGGAAAAGGAACACCTACAGTATTCTGGGACATCGTTCCAAATTCAGACAAATGTGAAATCTATACATACATGGCAGGAGGCGGATGTACTCTTCCTGGAAAAGCTATGGTTCTGATGCCAGGTGAAGGATACGAAGGAGTAACAAAATTCGTTATGGACGTTATGACAACATACGGACTGAATGCCTGCCCACCGCTTCTCGTTGGTGTAGGTGTGGCAACATCAGTTGAGACAGCAGCACTTCTTTCTAAGAAAGCACTGATGCGTCCAATCGGATCACACAATGAGAACGAAAGAGCGGCCAAGATGGAAACGCTTCTCGAAGACGGAATCAATGCAATCGGCCTTGGACCACAGGGTATGGGCGGAAAATATTCTGTAATGGGCGTTAACATTGAGAACACAGCTCGTCACCCATCTACAATCGGTGTAGCTGTTAACGTAGGATGCTGGAGCCACAGAAGAGGACACATTGTATTTGATAAGGACCTGAACTACACAATCACAACACATACGGGGGTAGAATTATAATGGTAGAAGTAAAGAACGGTAAAAAAATCTTAACAACACCTATTTCAGCAGAAGATTTAAAAGATATTAAGATCGGCGACATCGTATATCTGAACGGAAGCATGACAACATGCCGTGACGTTGCACACCGCCGTCTGGTAGAAGAAGGAAGAGAGCTTCCTGTAGATGTAAGAAATAACGCAATCTTCCACGCGGGACCAATCATCCGTCCACTGGAAAATGACAAATTCGAAATGGTATCTGTAGGACCAACAACAAGTATGAGAATGGAAAAATTCGAGTATGAATTCGTAAAAGAAACTGGTGTACGTGTGATCATCGGTAAAGGTGGTATGAAGGAAAACACAGAGCGTGCATGTAAAGAATTCGGAGCAATCCACTGCGTATTCCCAGCAGGAAACGCTGTAGTAGCTGCTACAGAAGTAGAAGAAATTGTAAGAGCTGAGTGGAGAGACCTCGGAATGCCAGAGACACTTTGGAACTGCCGCGTAAAAGAATTCGGACCACTGATCGTTTCTATCGATGCAAACGGAGACAACCTCTTTGAAGAAAGAAAGGTTGAATACAATAAGAAGAAAGATGCTGCTACAGAAGAAATCTGCAAGCATGTAAGCTTTATTAAATAATTAAACTACAGTAAATCCTAAACAACCCTTCAAATTAATGTAAGTTTATGCAGTTATCCCCCGGGCTTTTCCTCCTAAAGAGCCCGGGGGATTTTCTTTGGGGACGGGGGATTTAAAAAAAAACTCCGTCCCAAATTGAAAATGTCCTGTCCCAAATTGAAAAAGCCCTGTCCCCTGGCAAAAATTATGTGGTATAATGCTCAAAGTTAAATTGATTTTGCATAAAAACTGGAGGAAGAATCAATGTTATATACAATCCCGGATTATTACCATGAATTTTCCTGTATTGCAGGAGAATGCGAAGATACTTGCTGTGCCGGATGGCAGATCGTAGCAGACGAAGCGGCATTGAAAAAATACAAAAAAGTGACCGGATCATTCAGGAAAAGATTAAGACGCTCCATTAACTGGAAAGAAGGAACATTTAAGCAGGACAAGAATAAGCGCTGCACCTTTTTAAATGATGAGAATCTCTGTGATATGTACACGGCACTGGGGGAGAAAAGCCTGTGCAGAACCTGCAAGATGTATCCAAGACATATAGAAGAATTTGAAGATGTCAGAGAGATGACGCTTTCGGTATCCTGTCCGGAGGTGGCAAGGATTCTGCTTGGGAAAAAGGAACCGGTGCGCTTTCTGACTTATGAAAGCAATAAGGAAGAAGAATATGACGATTTTGATCCGTTCCTGTATTCTAAACTTGTGGATGCAAGAACGGTGATGATAGATATCCTTCAGGACAGAAGTAAGAAACTGGCGCTGCGTGTCGGACTGGTGCTGGCAATCGCGCATGATCTGCAGGTACGTATCAAGAGAGACGATATCTTTTCGATCGATGATGTATTTGAAAAATATCAGACAGAGAATGCCATTCAGTTTGTAGAAGCAAAGTTAGCCAAAGAAGAGGACTATGCATTTATTATGAAAATGTTCCAGAACCAGTATCTGATGGAACGGTTACGGGATGACTGGGAACCGCATCTTCTGGAAGCAGAGCAGATCTTATATGGAGAATCCGGATGTTATACATGTGATAAAAAGCATCCGTGGGCGTATACAGAAAGTCGTGAGAAGACGAAAGCAGAAACAGATAAGAAAAAATATATGAAGAACAGGCAGGAATTTCATTCATGGCTGAAAGAACAGATGCCGGACTATGAGATTCAGTGTGAGCAGCTTCTGGTATATTTTATCAGTACATATTTCTGCGGTGCAGTCTATGACGGAGAGGCGTATGTGAAAGTGCAGATGGCGGTAGTCAGTGTACTTTTAATCCATGAACTTCTAATGGCGCAGTGGCTGAAGAATGAGAAGACATTGGAGATGGAAGATATCGTTGATACAGTATACCGTTATTCCAGAGAACTGGAGCATTCGGATCCGAACCTGAATCTGATGGAGAAACTGATGCGAAGAGATATAGTGCCGTGGTTTAACAAAAGTTAGCAAGAATTCTCCTTCCTCTACAGGTGGGAGATGAATTGCAGAAAAAGAATGCAGAACACTTGTTCTGCATCGTGAAGTATGGTATACTATAATCAGTCGAAAGAATAGAAAGGACTGATTATATGGATAAAATGGATCATAATGCACATTCAGTATATTTGATGTATTATCATCTGATCATGGTTGTAAAAT